>CAYMCN010000029.1:0-5185 GCA_964389155.1 Candidatus Woesearchaeota archaeon | reverse complement strand
TTGGTTCAATTATTGTTTTTTGGATTTCAAGAAAGTTTGGAGTTCCTTTAATAAAAAAATTTGTTTCATTAGAAAAAATAAACAAACTAGAATCAAAAATTCCAAAAGAAAATTTATTTCTTGATATAGTTCTTTTAAGAATGATAATTCCTGTAGATATTTTAAGTTATGCTTTAGGATTATTTAGTAAAGTTAAATTCAAAATATATCTTCCAGCAACAGCCATCGGATTAATTCCTTTCGCTTTTGTATTTTCTTATCTTGGGACAGTTCCTTTTTATTATCAAATTTTAGGATTTATAGTTGTGGGATTTTTAATCATATTAATTACTAAATTCCATAGAAAAAATAAGAAATGATTATTTTTCAGAAATAATTGTATTCACATCTTTTAACATAAATTCAATTTCTTTATCATCTAGTCCATGTGTTTTTGCTCCTTGCTCAATTGTTTCAATACTTGAAGCATCACATCCAATACAATGTAATTTATAACCTCTAAAAATCGTAGAAACTTCCGGATGTTTTTTAACAACTTTAGAAATAAGCATATCTTTTTTTATTAGCTCTCTAGAATTTTGCATTTTTATTGTGTAGCTTTCAAATAATTCTTATTAACTTCATCCCAATTAATTATATTCATAAAAGCATCAACATATTCTGGCCTTTTATTTTGATATTTCAAATAATAAGCATGCTCCCAAACATCAACAACAAGAAGTGGAATTTTTCCTAAAGAAATTGGAGATTCTTGATCATGTGTTTGCATAATTTCAAGTTTCTTGCTTTCAAGATTTAAAACAAGCCATGCCCATCCACTTCCAAATTGTGTAACAGCTGCTTGTTTGAATTTTTCTACAAAAACTTCATAGCTTTCAAAATCTCTTTTTATTGCTTCTAAAACTTCACCTTGAGGTTCAACATCTTTTTTCAAACATTTCCAAAAGAATGAATGATTAAAATACCCTCCACCATGATTTTTTACAGCTGTTCTAATTTGTTCAGATATAGAATCAATGCTTTTCAATAACTCTTCCACAGGCTTTCCTTGAAGTTCTTCATGTCCTTCCAATGCTTTATTCAAATTATTAACATATGTTTGATGATGTTTTGAATGGTGAATTTCCATTGTTTCCTTATCTATAAAAGGTTCTAAAGAATCATATTCATAATCTAATTCAGGAAGTTCAAATACCATAACTTAACAATAGTTAAGATTTTTATAAGCTTTTTGGTGTTGAAAAAATTCAAATAATTTTATAAATCAAATCATTTATTCTAAGAAATGAAAACTAAAACAATAAGTTTTTTAATAGGTATTTTTATTTTAATATTAATCAAAGGAATTTTTACGATGTCAGACAATAATAAAAAAGTTAAACTAGAAACAAATCAAGGAGATATTGTTATTGAATTATATTCTGACATGCCAATAACATCTGGAAATTTTGAGAAATTAGTTGGAGAAGGTTTTTACGACGGAGTTATTTTTCACAGAATAATTGATGGATTTATGATTCAAGGAGGAGATCCTCAAGGAACAGGAATGGGTGGTCCAGGTTATATAATTAAAGATGAATTCTCACACGAAGGTGGAAATAAAAATAGCAGGGGAACAATTTCAATGGCAAACTCTGGTCCAAATTCAGGAGGAAGCCAGTTTTTCATTAATCTTGTAGATAATAATTTTTTAGACGACAAACATCCTGCTTTTGGAAAAGTTGTTGAAGGAATGAATGTTATTGACAAAATATCAAAAGTTCAAAAAGATTCTTCTGACAGACCATTAGAAGAAGTTAAAATTATCAAAGCAAGTATTTTATAATTTAATTTTATCAACATGAATCTTAAAGAATTCTTTTCAACATGGAAAAAAGTTTTTAGTAATTGGAAATATGTTGCATTAAGTGTTATTATTGCACTGACTTTTTATTCTTTTAATGTTTTTATGAAGAATTATAATTCTTTAATATCTTTTTATAATCAGTTTGGATTATTAGAAAGCATAAAACTTTTCTTTAGTTTTTTTATAGGATTTAAAGAAACAACATTAATAATTTCATTTATTAGTTTGATTCTTATTACAATTCTTTTTGGATTATTGTTTAGTCTTATTACTTACAAAACAAAAATGATTAAATCAATTTCTGGAAAAACAGGAATTTTTACAACAACAGGAATTTTTCTTGGTATTTTAGCTCCTGGATGTGCTGCATGTGGTGTTGGTTTGCTCTCACTTTTTGGCATCGGTGCTGCTACACTGTCTTTTCTTCCTTATAATGGATTAGAATTATCAATGTTGGCAATTTTTATTCTTTCATTTTCAACTTTCGAAATAACTAAGGATATAAAAAAAGAAATTTCATGTGAAGTTGATCTTAAAAAATAACAAAAAGTTTTTAAAGCAAAAAAATTTATTACTAACTATTTCAAAATGAGTGAAGAAAAAACAATAACAATAAGAAAAGATGATTTGTGGAAATATTTATCATTTTTTTTATTTGCAGTAGTTCTTATCGCAGGGGTTTTTTTATTTACTGGAAATTCTGATGATGGTTCAATAAACGGAAACCCTGTTGCTCAAGGACAAGGACAAGATGAAGGAAAAGCAAGTGCAAGTGTTGATGACGATGCTGTTCTTGGAGATCCTGATGCACCTGTAACAATAATTGAATTCTCAGATTATCAATGTGCTTATTGTGGAAGACATTATACCCAAACTCTTCCTTTAATAAAATCAGAATATATTGATACTGGAAAAGTAAAACTTGTTTTCAGAGATTTTCCATTAGCAAGTTTGCATCCAATGGCAATTCCTTCTGCAGAAGCAGCTGAATGTGTAAGAGATATAGCTGGAAATGATGAAGCATATTTTGAGTATCATGATATAATATTTGAAAATCAAAATCTTTTAAGCACAGATAATTTAAAGAGTTGGGCTAAGGATTTAGGATATAATATTGACTCATGTTTAGATTCAGGAAAATTCAGGAATGAGGTTCAAAAAGATTCTGTTGATGCTCAATCTGCTGGATTTGGAGGAACTCCTGGTTTCTTAATAATGAAGAGTGGAGCAAAAGAAGGTACACCTCTAAAAGGAGCATATCCATTTAGTGCATTCCAACAAATCATTGAAGCTGAATTAGCTTAATTTTTTTAATCATATTTTTCAAAAAATATTCTTTTCTCATCAATGTTTTTTTCCTTTAATTTTTCCACAACACTTTCAATCATTGCTTTTAAACCACAGATGTAAAAGTCTCCATTAAAGTTTTCAGAAACATATTTGTCAAGAAAATTCTGAACATAACCTTTATTTTCAAAATTTGGATATTTAGGTTGACTTAAAATACTATAAAATTCAAAATTTTTGTATTTTTCTTTTAGCAATGAAAATTCTTTTTCGTATAAATTTTCATCTTCATTTCTAAAACCTTTTAATAAAATTATTTTATTTTTAAAACCTGTTTCTAGAAGAGAAGGTATCATACTTGTAAATGTAGCTATTCCTGTTCCAACACAAATAAAAATTAAATCTTTATTTTCTGAATTTTTATCAATAACAAATTTTCCAAGAGGCCCTAAAAGTTCAACTTTATCACCTTCTTTTAAATTTTTAATAAAGTTCGAAGCTCTTCCATCATCAATTAACTTTACGCAAAACTCAATAAATTCTTTGTTAGGGGCTGAAGCAATCGAATAAGGACTTTTAAATTTTTCACCATTGAAATAACAAGTTAAAGATAAATACTGCCCTGCTTTAAATTCAAAGTTTTTTGGAGGGGAAATTTTTAGGCATTTAATATCTTGAGAAAGATATTTCACTTCCAAAATATTTGATTCAAAAACTTTTACAGACATTTTATTTTTTTATTCCTCCATAACCATGTTGCTCTAAACTATTAATAATTTCTCTTTTTCCTTTTAGAACAATTTTTCCATCCACCATAACAAAAACATCATCATGTTTTAAGTAATCAAGTATTTTTTTATGATGTGTTATTATTAAAATACATTTTTCTTCATTCATAAAATTATTTATTTCTTCTGAAACTTCTTTTAAGGAATCAGCATCTAAACCAGAATCAATTTCATCAAGGATAACAAATTTTGGATCCAAAACCAACATTTGCAAAATTTCCATTTTCTTTTTTTCTCCACCAGAAAAATCTTCATTCAAATATCTTTCTAGGAATTTTTTATCAATATTCAAATCATGTGCTTTTTTTTCTAATAACCTTTGAAAATCTAAAAAAGAAATTTTCTTTTCTTTTATAGTATTATAAGCTGTTCTTAAGAAATTTGAAATTGTAACTCCTGAAATTTCTACAGGAAATTGAAATGAAAGAAACAATCCTTTTTTTGCTCTTTCATCAGGAGAGAAGTTAGTTATATCTTTTTCATTAAATAGAATTTTTCCTGAAGAAACTTTATATTTTGGATTGCCCATTAAAACATTTGCAAGAGTGGTTTTTCCAGAACCATTTGGACCCATTAAAACATAAATTTTTCCTTTTTCTAATTTTAAATCAGTTTCTCTTATAATTTTTTTTTCTTCAGCTTCTACATGAAGATAATTTATTTCAATCACTTTTCAAAGCTCCTTTAAGCGCATTTAAAGGAAGTAATGCACATTTTATTCTCCCAGGATTTATTGATATTTTTAGAAGTTCAAAAATTTCTTTTTTATCTAGTTCTTTTATATCTTCTATTTTCATATTTTTTATTTTATCTGTAAGTAATGAAGAAGAAACCATGCTAATTACACAACCACTTCCATTAAACTTTACATTATTTACTTCCCCATCTTTTATTATTAACTGAACAGTTATCTCATCACCACAAAAAGAATTATACTCTGTATGCTCATGTGTTGGTTTTTCCAGCTCTCCAAAATTTGAAGGATTTTTATATAACTCTAAAATATGTTCACGATACATTTTTTCAGATAATCCACTATGTTCAGTCATTTTACTATTTTATAATAAATTCTCCTATTATTTTTACCTCTATTATCACATTTAATAAATTCAATTTTTCCTACTTCTTTTGTAGAATTAACATGGGTTCCTCCATCTGCTTGAACATCAAAATCACCAATACTTACAATTCTGACTGTTTGTAATTCTTCTGAAAGTCCTTTTGCTAGTTTAGAAACTTGAGGAATTTTTATTGCTTCTTCTCT
>CAYMCN010000028.1:0-5193 GCA_964389155.1 Candidatus Woesearchaeota archaeon | reverse complement strand
CAAAAAGTAAATTATGGCCAAGAACTTCAGCAGTTAAAATGAATGCAATTGATCATCCTTTTGGTTCTGGAAGAGCTAAAAATCCAAAGAGTAAGATTGCAAAAAGAAATGCTCCTCCTGGAAGAAAAGTTGGATTGATAAGACCAAGAAGAACTGGGAGAAAGAAAAGATAAAAATGGAACTAACAAAAAAACAATTTACATATCGAGGAAAAACAATAGAAGAACTTAAAGAATTAGATGTAAGAGAATTTGCAAAATATTTAACATCAAGACAAAGAAGGTTTGCTTTAAGACAATTTCAAAGAATTGAAGATTTCATAAACAGGGCTAAAACAAAAATTGCAAAAAATAAGGCGATTAGAACTCATTTAAGAGATTTAATTATTACACCAGCAATGGTTGGAATGAAAATTTATATTTACAATGGACAAAAATTTATGCCTGTTGAAATTATTGGAGAAATGTTAGGACATAAGTTTGGAGAATTTTCTCCAACAAGAGCAAGAATTAAACATGGAAAAGCAGGAGTTGGAGCAACTAAAGGAACTCGTTCAAAATCTAAAAAATAAAAATGACTGAAAAAGATTATGCTCCACAAAAAAATGAAGGGAAAAAAATGATAGTGAATACTCCAAAAAAAATATCTGATAAAACATCAATTATGAAAGAAAACAAAACAAAAAAAGAAGTTGAAAAATCAGCACCACAGGCGTATCCAGAAAAATCTTCTACGAAGATTTCTACTAAGGGCAAAGATAAAAAAGAAACTCAAAAAGAAGAAAAACCAAGTGATAAAAAAGAAACAGAAAAAAAACCTATTCAAACAAAACCAAAAGTAAAAAAAACAGAA
The DNA here is from genome assembly GCA_964389155.1 of Candidatus Woesearchaeota archaeon. GTDB lineage: Archaea > Nanobdellota > Nanobdellia > Pacearchaeales > GW2011-AR1 > CAYFFD01. Next base: position 4,341 of record CAYMCN010000028.1, on the reverse strand, counting down.
GCAATTGTAAATTCACTTAATCTTCCAATATCAACAAAATATTCAAAAGCTATTTGTAAATTTATTAAAGGTAAAAAAATTGAAAATGCGATTGATGATTTAGAAAAAGTAATTGTACAAAAAAAGCCTGTTCCAATGAAAGGAGAAATTCCTCATCGAAAAGGAATAATGTCTGGAAGATATCCAAAAAAAGCTGCAGAACATTTTATAACATTACTAAAAAGTTTATCGTCAAATGCAAATCTTCATGAAATTGAGAATCCTGTAATTAAACAAGCGATTGCAAACATTGGATCTAGACCTTATGGAAAATTTGGAAGAGTAAGAAGAAAAAGAACACATATTAAAATAACTGCAATAAAAAAAATTAAGAAGTCTAAAAAATAAAATGGAATGCAAAAAAACAATTAAATTTAGAAAAGATGAATTTTCAGTAAAGGAATATATAAAAAATTCTCTTGGAAAAGGAAAAATAAGTAGAATTAAAATAGAATATACCCCTGTGGGTGAAAAAATAATTATATCAACAAACAAACCAGGTTTAATAATTGGAAGAGGTGGAGATAGAATTGGAGAATTAACTAGAAATTTGAAAAAGAAATTCGAGCTTGAAAATCCACATGTTGAAATAGATGAAATAAGAGAGCCTGAATTTGATTCTCAGATAATTGCAGACGAAATAGCTCTGACATTAGAAAGATTAGGTCCTATGAAATTTAAAGTTATTGCATATAGAACATTGCAAAAAATAATGAATGCTGGTGCATTGGGAGCAGAAATAAGACTTAGCGGTAAACTTCCAGGATCAAGGGCAAAACCTTGGCGTTTTGCTCAAGGATATTTAAAAAAAGTTGGTGATAGTGCAAAAGTGGTTGATAAGGCACAGGCAAAAGCACAAACAAAACCAGGAACAGTTGGGGTAAAAGTTAGTATTCTTTCACCTTATGCAAAATTATTTGACAAAATTGAAATTAATGATGAATTTGTTTCAAAGTTAAATGATAATACAGAAAAAATTAATTCAAAAGATTTAACAAAAGTAAAAAAACCAAAAAGTAAAACAAAAAAAATTAAAAAATGAAAGCAAAAGAAATTTTAAAAATGAGCAAGGAAGAAAGAGAGAAAAAGCTGAAAGAATTAAAAATTCAATTAATAAAAACAAAAGCAGACGCTTCAAAAAAAGGACCAAAAATCAAAGAAATTAAAAAAATAATCGCTCGTATACTTACCTTAAATAAATAATATGGAAATTTGTCCAAAATGTGGCCTGCCTCAGCAGGCATGTGTATGTGAACAGATCATAAAAAGTGCGCAGAAAATACAAGTGACAACGGAAAGGAAAAGATATGGAAAGATAATGACTGTAATTACAGGTTTCGAAAAAGGAATAGACATAAGGAAGATCGCAAAAGCTCTAAAAAATGAGCTTGCTTGTGGGGGAACCTGCAAGGACAATGTGATTGAGCTTCAAGGAGACCATGTAAAAAAAGCAAAACCAATGTTGGTAAAATTAGGTTTTGAAGAAGAGTCAATAAGTGATTGATAAAATACACAATAAAAAAATGGAAAAGAATAAAATAAAAGTTGGAAAAGAAAAAATATTAGCTGGAGTTGTGAAAAATTCAGATTGTAAAGATAGAAATTGTCATATTCATGGAAGTTTGAAAGTAAGAGGAAGAATTTTTGAAGGTAAAGTTACAAAAAAATTCCATAAAAGAATTACAATAGAATTTGAAAGAATGATTTATGTAAGAAAATATGAAAGATATAAAAAATCAAAAACAAAAATTCACGCTCGTCTTCCTATTTGCATGGAAAAAGATATTCAAGTTGGTGATTTAATTAAAATACAAGAATGCAGACCATTAAGTAAAATAATTCATTTTGTAGTCATTGAAAAAATAAATAAGGAGAAAGGAAAATGAAGGCAGTAAGTGCAAGGACAACAAGAGGATTGAATTTAGGGGCAAAAATGATTGCTTCTGATAATAGTGGAGCAAAGATTGTGAGATTAGTTGCTGTAAAAAAAGGTAAAACCACAAAAGGAAGACAAGGATATGCAAAGGTTGCAGATTGGGTGAAAGTAAGTGTAAGAAAAGGTATTCCAGATATGAAAGGAAAAGTTTTCGATGCAATAATCATAAGACAAAAAAAACCATATAGGAGATTAAATGGAGAAAGAATTGCTTTTGAAGATAATGCTGTCGCAATATTAAAAGATGACAAAGGAAATCCAAAAGGAACACAAATTAAAGGACCAGTAGCAAGAGAAATTTCAGAAAGATGGAAACAAGTTGCAAAAATTGCTCAAATTGTATATTAAAATGAAAACAAATGTAATAGAAATTGAAGGAGAAAGAACTGAAACAATAAGAAAAAGATTAATGTCTTTTTTCGATCAAGAATTAGAAATATTAGAAGAAGCTGCTCAAGTAGATGGTGTTTTTAACTCTAACAAATATTTTGAATTATTAAGATTGTCAAAAGGACATCTTTCAGAAGAAGAAAGGGGAAACCATAAAGAAGAATATTCTAAAATTTTAAAAATTAAAGAAAAAAATGAAAAAAGAATTTAGTAAGTCTTGGAAATCAAGCAAACAACCGAGAAAGCAAAGAAAATATTTAGCTAATGCCCCCTTACATATAAAGAAAAAATTACTAAGTGTTAATTTATCAAAAGATTTGAGAAAAAAACATGAAAAAAGAAATATTAATGTTAGAAAAGGGGATATGGTTAAAGTAATGCGTGGAAAATTTAAAAAGAAACAAGGAAAAGTTGTAGAAGTAAACACAAAAAAATCAAAAATAAGTATTGAAGGAATTCAAGTCAAAAAACAAGATGGATCTAAAGTAAATGTAAAATTAAGACCATCAAACTTACAAATTATTGAATTAAATTTAGAAGATAAAAAAAGATTAAAAAATCAAAAAGAAGAAGTTAAACAAAAAGCGAAGCCTTTATCTACTTCACACAAGCCTAGTCAAAGTAAAGAAAAAATAAAGGAAGAAAAATAAAATGCATTTAAAGAGACAAAAAATACCAAAAAAATGGCCAGTACCAAGAAAAGGAACAACTTATGTAGTTAAGCCTAGCTTTAATTTAAAACATGGAATTCCAATTTTAGTAATTTTAAGAGATATTTTAGGATTAGCACAAAATAAAAAAGAAGTAAAAAAAGCAATTCATGAAAAAAATATTTTACTTAATAATAAACCTGTTATTAATGAAAAACATTCTGCCTTATTGTTTGATATAATAACAATAGTTCCTTCAAAAATAAATTATAAAGTGGAATTGTCAGAAAATGGAAAATTTAAATTAAATAAAGTAAAAGAAATTGAAGCAAGTAAAAAAATATCGAAGATTATAAATAGAAAAATTTTGAAAGGTAAAAAAGAACAGTTAAATCTTATAGATGGTAGAAATTTTATATCAACAATAAAATGTAATATTAATGATTCTGTTTTAATAGATTTTAAGAAAAAAGGTGATGAAAAATGTCTTCCTTTAAAAGAAAAATCCAATGTAATTGTTTTTGAAGGAAAACATGCTGGGAAAAAAGGAATATTAAATAAGATAAATCAAGAGAAGAAAATAGCGGAGTTAGATGTTCAAAAGAAAAAAATAAATGTTTTAATTAAACAATTGATGGTTATTGAATAAAATGGAAAATATTATGAGAAAAATAAAAATTGAGAAAGTAGTTTTAAGTGTAGGTGGAACTGGAGAAAATTTAGAAAAAGGTGTTCAACTTCTTACTTTACTTACTAAAAGAAAACCTGCAAAAATGATTTCAAGAAAAAGAATTCCAACATTAGGAGTAAGACCAAAATTAGAAGTTGGAGCGGTTGTGACTTTAAGAAAAAATTCTGAAGAATTTTTAAAAAAAGCATTAATAGCAATTGATAATGTTCTTAAAAATAGTCAAATAAGTGAGAATAATTTTTCTTTTGGAATTAAAGAATATATTGAAATTCCTGGAACAGAGTATCAAAGAGAACTTGGAATTTTAGGATTAGATGTTACAGTTGTCTTTAAAAGAACTGGAAAAAGAGTGGGATTAAAAAAAATAAAGAAAGGAAAAATTCCAAAAAAACAAATAATTTCAAAGGAAGAAATAATTAAATTTATGGAAGAAAATTTCCAGACAAAATTTACATAAAATGACAGCAAGTGATTGGAATAAAATTTTGAAGCAATTAAGAAATAAACCAGTAATAATGGAAAAATTTTTGAAACATAATAAACCAAAAACAAGAACCACAGGAATTGCAATCAGAAAATGCGAAAGATGTGGAAGATTTGGAGCTCATATTAAATCATATGGATTAAATTTATGT
>CAYMCN010000027.1:0-5339 GCA_964389155.1 Candidatus Woesearchaeota archaeon | reverse complement strand
TTTCTTGCATAAAAAATGGGATTTTTTGATTTTTTTAAAAAGAAAAAAGAACAAATAATTGAGATTGAAAAAATATCTCAAAATGAATTTCAAGATTGGATATTAAATAAAAAAATAAAAATTGAAAAACAAGAACAAGAATTTTCAATTCTTATGAAAGAAAGAATTTCTCAGTTTACTTCTGAATTAGAAGAAAAAATTTCTGTACTTCATGAAGTAAATATAGATGAAAAAAAAGATGTTGAAAAAATTAAATTGATAGTTAAAGAAAATCTTAGAAATTATATAGATTATTTAGAAAAATTAATGATAAAATTAAAAGAGATAGATGATGAAAAGAATATTATAGAAAAAATAAATTCTATTTTTACTGATTTTCAAAAAAAATCTGCATTAAGTTATGAGAAAGCCACAATCCTTGTAGGAAAAGAGATGAAAGATATAAAAGAAAGTATAAGAAAATTCTTTGAAGATTTAGAAATTATTATTAAGAATAATAAAGATATTATTGATGAATCAAAGATGATTAGATTAATTGAAATTGAAAATAATAAATTAAACGAATTTAAGAAAATAAAATCTGAAATTATAAATAATATTGAAGAAAGTAATAATAAAATAAGTAATCTTGAAAAAAATATAAATATTAAAGAAGAAGAAATTGAAAATATAAAAAAATCTGACAAATTTCTTGAAGAAAACAAAAAAAAGAAAGACCTTGAAATAAAGAAGCAAGAATTAGAAAAAGATATTGGGAATCTAAGTAGGATAATAGATTTTAAGGCTCTCACTAATTTTTATCATAGTTTTGAAAAAGAAATGAGTATAATAAAAGAATATAGAGAAAATTTTAAACAAACTTTTCATAAAACAAAAGGAGAAAATATTATGCTTTTACTTAGAGAATCTAAATTACATAATGTTAATATTTTGAATAAATTTCAAGAAATAGAAGAAAAAAGAAAAGAAATTGACAATATAGTAATTGAAGAAACAGGGATTGAAAATTTAGAGGGTGTTATAAAAGAAAAGAAATTAGAGATTGAAGATTTTAATTCAAAAAAATTTATGAAAGAAAAGAAATTAGAGAAATTGGAAATAAATTTGAATGATGTAATTAAATCAATAAAGATTGAACTTATTAAGATAAATGTAGAGCTTAATTAAGAAAATTTAAAAACAACTTTTTCTTATATCTATAATGAAAAACAAACATGAATCTTGGTGCTGGTGTGGAGGAACAAGTGGCGGTTTGTTCTGGGGACTTTTAGTCTTAGCTTTAGGATTATGGTTTCTTGCCAAAGATTTAGGTTGGGTATCTTTGAATATTTCAATTTGGCCTGTTCTTTTAATTATCTTGGGAATTTGGTTGATATTTAAAAGAAGGCATTGATAATTTAGGCATTTTTTCTTATAATAAACTTTAAAAATAGTTTATCTTTGACTAAATTATGAAAAAAGTATTAAGATTTTTATTTATTTTTATATTTTTTACAAGTTTTTATATTTCAATAACAAATTCTGAAGTAAATAAAATAGATGAAAAAGTTTTGGAAGAAATTCAAGAAAAAGATGATGTAAGGGTCATAATTAAATTGGAAGAAAAATCTTCTTATCAGAAAATTTTAAATGTGGATACAAAACAGCAAATTATTGATTCTCTAAATAATAAAGTAAAACATGATTTTAACAATAGTGTTTCAGCAATAATTTTTGAAGAGGATTTAGTTAATTTAGAAAATAATCTTAATGTAAAATCTATTGAACTTGTTGGAATAAAACAGATTTTTTTACAAGATTCTGTTCCTTTAATTAACGCAACTCCAACATGGGATTTACAAATTAATAATGTAAATTTAACTGGTTTAGATGAAACTGTTTGTATAATAGATACCGGAATAAATTATTCTCATTCTGATTTTGGAAATTGTTATGGGGAAAATAATGTTTCTTCATCATGTAAGGTAATTGGAGGATGGGATTATTGTGCTGATGATGTTAATTGTACAATGGTAGATAGCGATCCTATGGATGTGCATGGTCATGGAACACATGTTGCAGGAATTGTAGGGGCTAATGGTTCAATAAAAGGAGTTGCACCAGATATAAAAATTGTAATGATAAAAGCTTCTAATTCTACAGGCACATTTTGGGAAGATGATTTAATAAAAGCAGTGGATTGGTGTGTTAATAATGCTTCAGCTTTTAATATTTCAGTTATAAGTATGAGTTTAGGTGGGGGACTTTATGATTCATATTGTAATGCAGATCTCTTAGCATCTTCAGTTAATAATGCAATAGCAAATAATATTTCAGTAGTTGTTGCAACAGGAAATGATGCAAAGTCCACACATATTGCTTCACCTGCATGCATTCAAAATTCTACTGCTATAGGTTCTACAACAAAATCAGATTCAATTTCCTCTTTTTCTAATAGAAATAATTTAACAGATTTATTTGCTCCTGGAAGTGATATTAATTCAACAATTATTTCTGGAGGATATAGTGGAAATACATGGTCTGGCACTTCAATGGCAACACCTCATGTAGCAGGAGTTTTTGCCTTAATTAGGCAATTTAAGAAATTAGAAACTGGACAAATTTTAACACCTCAGAATATTGAAAATTATTTAAAAAATACTGGAAAACAAGTTAATGATTCGGGAAATTCAAACTTAAATTTCTCAAGAATAGATGTTTATTCAGCAATTTTATCTATTGACGAAACTGCTCCAAATGTTGTTTTAATTTCTCCAAATAATGATTCTTTATTATCTCCTCAAAATCTTACATTTAAATGCAATGCAACTGATGAATTACAATTATCTAATTTAACTATGAGGATATGGAATTCAACAAGTCTTTATTATGAAAATACAACTCAAGCTTTAGGAAACTTTTTGGAAGTAGAATTTAATTTTAGTTTAATTGAAGATAATTATAATTGGAATTGTTTTTCTTTAGATAATAAAAGTAATTCTGCATCTGGAAATTTTTCTTTAACTATAAATGAAAAGTTTGTGACTTTATCTTCCCCAAGCAATAATTCTTATACAAATGTGAATGATACTAATTTTACATGTAATTCTCAAACAGATTCAGTATTGCAACTTGCAAACTCAACATTTTATCTATGGAATTCAACAGGAAATTTAACCTATAATGAGACAAAAAATATTTCGGGGAATTCAAATGAAACGATATTTAATTTTACTTTGACAAATGAAATATCTTATTTGTGGAATTGTTTATCTTATGATAATGGTTCTGAATTAATTTTTGCAGATGCAAATTTTACATTGATTTATGATATAACTAATCCAAATATAACTTTAGTAAGTCCTGCAGATGGGGATTCTAGTTTAACAGGAACAAATAATGTAGATTTTGAATATAATGTTTCAGAAGAAAATTTAGCTAATTGTAGTTTGATTATAAATGATATTGAAGATCAAACAAATAATTCTATAAATATAAGTATTACTAATGAATTTACAAAATCGCTTTCAGTTGGAAGTTATGATTGGAAAATAAATTGTGTTGATTTTGCAGGAAATATTCAAAATTCTTCAGCAAGAACTTTGATAATAAATTCACCTCCTTCAACTTCTACTTCTGGAAGTGGCGGAGGTGGCGGTGGAGGTAGTAGTAGTGTAGGAATTATTTCTTCTACTTATAAGATTGATCAAGAACAAATAGAACAAGGAGTAAGTAAAAATTTAAAGATAAATGACAAATTAAAATTTAATGTTCAAAATGAGGAACATGGTTTGATAATAAATAAATTATCTTCTAATGAATTAACTTTAACAATTTCAAGCGATCCAATAACTTTGATTTTAAAAATAGGTGAAACAAAAAAAGTTAATTTGAATAATAATGAATATTATGATTTAGAAGTTATTTTAAATTCAATTAAAAATTCCAGGGCAAATATAAGTATAGAATCAATTAATGAAAAAATTCCTGTTAGGAATATTTTTAATCAAGGTAATGAAGTAAATCAATCAGTTATAGAATTAGAAAATATTAGTGAAGGGAATGGGTTTATAACAGGGTTTGTGGCTGGCGATATTACATTTAATAAACAAACAATAGTGGGTTCAATAATTAGTGTTTTTGTTGTTTTAATTATTTATTTTTTAATAAGATTTAAAAAATATTTTAGTAAGTTTAAAAGTAAAGTTAAGCGGAAAAAATCAAAGATAAAGAAATAAATTTATATTAAATATAATAAGCCCGGATCGCATAGTGGTTATTGCACAAGACTGGAACTCTTGGTCCTTCGGACGCCCAGGTTCAATTCCTGGTCCGGGCGTTGAGGTTATTTGAATGAAATCATTTAATGAAAGATGTTATGGGTTATTAAGAAAAGTTCCAAAAGGAAAAATTACAACTTATAAAGAGATTGCTAAATCTTTAGGAACAAAAGGTTACAGGGCAGTTGGAAATGCCATGAATAAAAACCCTTATGCACCAAAAATTCCTTGTTATAGAGTTATAAAATCAAATGGGGAAATTGGGGGTTTTGCTTCTGGAATAAAAAATAAAATTAATTTATTAAAAAAAGAAGGGATTAAAATAGAAAAAGGAAAAATTGATTTAAAGAAATATGGTTATTATTTTGTTCCTAAAACTTTATAAAATATGAAAGTTTAACATTAAAATGGAAAAAGATATTGGAAAAATAAATAAGAACGATACAACAGATATTCTTGTTAGAGTTGATGATTTTGGTGGTGTAAAAGGAGTTACTGTAAGGGAATTTGTAACAAGTGAAAAATACACAGGGTTTACAAAATCAGGAGTTAGAATTATGGCAAGTGATTTTCCAAAATTCAAGGAAATGATTAATTCAATTACAACTGAAGATCTTTCAGAAACAGAAGCAAGTCCAAGCAATGAAGGGGCTTCTGGACAAGAAGAATCTGGTGAAAAAAAAGATTTGCCTGATTATTAATGGAAAAAATTCCAAAACCTTTAAATTCTCTTTTCATTCTTTGTTTTTATGAAAACAATTCGAAGTGCAATAGTTACTGTTGCTGGACATGTAGATCATGGGAAAACAAGTATTTTAGATTCTCTTAGAGAAAGCTCTGTTCAAGAAGGTGAAGCAGGAGGAATAACGCAAAAGATTTCTTTTACTTCATATCCAATAGAACATTTGAAAAAAACATTCCCTTTAATAGAAAAATCAAATTTAAGCCTGAAAATTCCGGGGTTTTTGTTTATTGATACTCCTGGACATGCTTCATTTACAAATTTAAGAAAAAGAGGGGGAAGCTTGGCTGATTTAGCTATTCTTGTAATAGATATAAATGATGGAATAAAACCTCAAA
>CAYMCN010000026.1:0-5845 GCA_964389155.1 Candidatus Woesearchaeota archaeon | reverse complement strand
TATTTTTTGTAGTAAGAAAACTTATAAATTATTTTTTATTAACCTAATTTATGTCAATATGGTTTTATGCAATTATTAGTGCATTTCTTGTTAGTTTAATATCTTTAATAGGAATTATTTTAGTTCCAATTAAGTTAGAAAAATTAAAAAAAATTTTAATTTATTTTGTTGGTTTTTCAGCAGGGGCTTTATTTGGTGGAGCTTTTTTTCATTTACTTCCAGAAATTGTTGAGAAAGTTGGTTTTACATTTTTTGTTTCATTTCTTATAATGGTGGGGATAATTTTGTTTTTTATTTTTGAAAAAATAATTCATTGGCATCATAATTTAATACCTTTTGAAAAAGAGCATGCTCATCCTCTTACAATGATGAGTTTAATTGGAGGTGGATTTCATAATTTTCTAGATGGTTTAGTTATTGGTGCAAGTTTTTTAGTAAATATTCCTGCAGGAATTGCAATAACAACTGCAATAGCTGTTCATAAAGTTCCAAAAGAAATAGGCTGGTTTGGCATTTTGGTTTATGGAGGGTTTTCTAAATTCAAGGCAATAATGTTTAATTTTATTTCATCTTTATTGACAATTGTTGGTGCAATAGTTTCTTTAATTGCAGGTAATTATATAGAAAATATTCAATTTTTTATTATTCCTATTGCTGTCGGTGGATTTATTTATCTTGCTGGAAGTGATTTAATTCCAGAGCTTCATAAAGAACTTAGTTTGAAAAAATCAATTTTACAACTTTTAACAATTATAGCAGGACTTTTAGTAATGGCTTTGCTTTTATTGATTGAATAATCAAAACCATTTACTTAATTTATCTTGTTTTTTTCCATCTATTATTTCTTTTACATTTATATCAAAAACCTGGAAAATATTTTCAATTGCTGGAAGAATTTGATTTTCAAGATAATATTTAATATTATATTCCCCTTTTTCATCTGGAAGTTTTACTTTATCTCTTACAAGTTTTTTCTTTTCTCGTGTTTCTGCAATATAATATCTTACTAAATTTCCTTGACTTATTGGAATTTTTTTTTCATGCATTTTTTTTGCAGCAATAACATGTGGAGAAATTGCTTTATATTCTGAAATAGGTTTTTTCAACTGTGTTTTAATTATTAAGTCTTCTTTGGAAATTTTTCTTTGTTTTAATTTTTTGATTATTTCTTTTACAGATTCAAGAGCTTTTTTTTCATTTCCTTTTTCTAAAATAGATTTTATAACTTCATTCTGGAGTTTTCGCGCAAGATTACACCAATCTCTTCTAACTGTTTCAAAACCCCTTATTTTTATTTTCCCTTCTTCATCAATTAAAGCATATTTCTTTTTTGCCCCTGTTGTCCCACTACGAGTAGTTACCCACAAACCTCTTTTAAAGAATCCATCTAATTCAAGTTCCATTACTCCTGGAAGTTCATTGTTTAATTTTTTTAAGAATTCAGTAATTTCTTTTTTTGATTTATTCCCTATAGTAAATGCAACACTATCAGTATCACCAAAAATAACTTCATATTTTGCATCTTCAACTTTTTTTATTATGTCTTGGTTAAATTTCCTAACAAATGCTAAAATTGAGGCTGAAGATTCTCTAGAATAATATCTTGCTCCAAAAAAAGCAACATAACCATGTGCAGATGCTGATAAAACTTTGAATGCATTGCTTCTTGCAAGACTTATTGGAGATGGGTTTTTTTTATATTCGGTTTTTGCTTGTTTTCTTTTTTCAAAAATTTCTTTTAAAAGTGTTGGAAAAAACCCTTCTTCTTTTGTAAAATAATATTTTATTTTTTCATTACCTTGTTCAATTTCTGGTGATGAAAATGAATTCTTTTCTTTTGAAGTTAAAGTTCCTCTTGAAATATTCATTGAAATAATTATGCTGGTGTGCATTGAAGTAAAGTCAAACATTGCAAGATCCTTATAAAGTCCTGGTTTTGGCTCATATACAAATGCCCCTTTTACCTTTCCTAGTTTTTTTCTTTCAGAAATTTCATTATATCCTGGTCTTCTTTCAGGGATTTCATTGAATTTTCCTAAATTATGTAAAATATAGCTTTCAATTTGTTTTGATAACCCATATCTAGAAACATCAAAAGTTGGTTCTTCAATTATCCTTGTAAATTCTGAGATATCTGGCCAGAATTTTTGAAATAATTGATATGTTAAAACAGAATCATGAAGATTGTATTCATAATATTTTTTCCATCCATCATCATCAATTTTTGAAGAATGTTTTATTTCAAAATCTTTTTTTCTTTCTCCTAAAAATTCGTTTGCAACTTCATTTAATGAAAGAGTTTCCGATTTCATATATTGTGCATATGCGGTTCTTATGAATTTTAAAATGTCTAAATGCACAATACCTTTAATTTTTCCAGTTAAATTTATTCCTCTTGTGAATTTTGGTTGAGAATCATCAAGTCCTAATTTTAATTTTACATTAAATTTATCTGCTCGCGCTTTCAGATAAGGCAAATCAAATCCATCTGAATAATACCCTACAAGAAAATCAGGTGATATTTCCCTTACATAACGTGTAAATTTTTCTAAAAGTTCTGATTCATCTTCCACATATTCAACATAGCGAGACAACCTACGGTTTTCTTCGCTTAACTTTCCCTTAAATTTCTGTTTTGATTTTTTCCATGTTATTACTTTTTTGAAATTTTCTCCAACTAAAGAAATCATTAAAATTTCTCCTTCACCTATTTTTAATTCATCTGTTTCAATATCATAAGCTAAAACTTTTGGAGTAAAATTCTTTTCATTTATCTTTTTTATTGATTCTGATTTTATGCAGAAATCAACATCTAAAACAGAATCAATTCCACCAAATTCTTGAGAATTGTTTAAGAGTTCACCTGAAATTTCATACCAATGCGAAGGAATTAGTTTTTTTTCAATTATGTAATGAGTTATAAATCCTAAATCATATCCTCTTCTTTTCTCAATTTCTTTCATGTCTAATTTGCTGGCAATATCATGCAAATCTTTGTAATTTGTAGCAAAAATCTTTAGTGCTTTTACCTTTTTCCCAAGAAATATTTTTTCATGAATTTCAACATTTTCAACTTTTGTTTGTCTTCCTTTTGTGTAAAGTTTTATTTTCTTAATTTTTTCAATTATTTTCTTAATTTTTTCATTTTTTAGATTATCTTCTAAAATTGCCCAAAAATATATAGAACAAGAATCAATTATACAAATTCTTTTACCTTTAGAGTTTCTTCCGATTATTCTTGCATAATTTCTTCCTTCAAAATCGAAATAATCATAATCAATTGGGATAAAGTCTGTTTTCATAAAAAGAAATATTGAAAAGAGTTTTTATTTTTATTGATAATTAATTAAGATTCTACAAATCTTCGTAGGCTCTCACTGTATTACCCCAATAACCATTCGAATCAGAGTCTTGAGCTTTATCATACCAGTCAAGATTTCTTCCTTTTATTGACTTTCCTCCGCTTCTTCCTTCATCAAGTTCCATAACTTCTCTTATATCTTGGTTTTCCCATCCAGTTATATCATTTCCCATGATTTCTTTAGTTTTTTAACATTTATAAATCTTTTTATTGTAACTACTTTAATATGGTGAAACATAAGATTTATATACTTCTAATTTTGGATTAAAATATGGGAAGAAGTTATGATTGGAGATCTCTTGAAACGAAGAGAGTTAGAGCTTTAATGAGTAATAATGCTGAAGAATATGCTAGATTATGCTATGAACTAGGTATGGAACCTGAAGACCAAGAACTTTATAATCAAGGGGCAAGATCTGAATTTGATCTTAGTGGTTTAGAAAAAGAAGTTAATGAAAGAGAGCTTAAGCCATTAAAACCACTTAAAAGAACTGTAAGTAATACAACATATAAGAAATTTTATGATAGAGGTGTTAAATTGAGTACAAATCTTTGGAGAAATACTGATTCTAAAATGGGATTATTAGAAGAATATTTTCCTGGTAAGGGGGGAACTACCGGAATGAGTCCTCGTCAAATAGGAACTAAATTTGCAAATATGCTAAAGTATGCAAAGAGAAGAATACAATAATTTTTATATTTCTTGTTCTTTATTTAATAAACAAAATGGGCTTAAATATCAGTGAAATCATTCCAAGAAAGGAACTTGAGATTTCAGATTTAAACGGAGAAATTGTTTGTATTGATGCTTTTAATACATTGTATCAGTTTTTATCATCAGTAAGGCAAGTTGATGGCACACCTTTAATGGATGATAAGAAAAGAATTACAAGCCATCTTTCAGGAATTTTTTACAGAAATGTTAGTTTGCTTTCAGATGGGATAAAACTTGTTTATGTTTTTGATGGTGAAGCTCCTGAATTAAAGGAGAAAACCCATATAAAAAGACAAGAAGGAAGAGATTTAGCAAAGGAAAGATATAAACAAGCGAAGAAAGAAGAAAATATCGAATCAATGAGGAAATACAGCAGTCAATTGTTAAGACTTGATGAAGAAATGATTAAAGAAAGTAAAGAGCTTTTGGAAGCAATGGGGATTGAAGTTGTCCAAGCTCCAAGTGAAGGAGAAGCAGAAGCAGCTTATCTTTCAAAAATTAAGGAAGATGTTTTTGCAGCTGCAAGTCAAGATTATGATAGTTTGCTTTTTGGAGCTAAAAAATTAATAAGAAATTTGACTTTGGCAAGAAAAAGGAAAACTTATTCTGGATATGTTGAAATTAAACCAGAATTAATTGAACTTGAAAAAGTTTTAAATTCTCTTGAAATAAATCTTGATCAATTAATTTGTTTAGGTATTCTTGTTGGAACTGATTATAATCCAAAAGGTGTTCCTGGAATTGGACAGAAAAGAGCACTCCAAATTGTTAAACAATATAGACAGCCTGTTTTAATTTTTGAAAGTGTTGAAGAACAAATTATGGGTTTAAGTGAAGAAGATAAGTTTAACTGGCAGGAAATTTTTGAACTTTTTCATAAACCAAGAGTTCATGATATTGATTTTGAATTTGGAAAAGTAGATGAAGAAAAAATCAAAGAAATTCTTGTTGAAGAACATGACTTTTCTGAAGAAAGAGTTGAAAGGCAGTTAGAAAAATTAAGGAAGATTGAAGAAGAAAGAAAACAAAAAAATCTTGAGAAATGGTTTTAGAGATTTTTAATTTTTATTTCTTTTCCATAAACTTTCACCCCAACTTTCCCATGCTTTTTTATCATGTTTTTTAATGAATTCTCTTTTGTGTTTTAAATATTTTCTTATATTTTTACTTTTTTTACTAAACCAAAATCCAACTATAACTAAAATAATTCCAATAATTAAAACAATTCCTTTTTCATAGATGAAATCAGTGAAGCTAGCTATTATTAGAAGTATTCCTAAAACTAAAGATACTTTTGAGATTTTAAATTTCCAGATAAAATATATTGTTCCTACTAATAATATAAGTGGAATTATTGTGTAGAGAAAATCTCCTGAAAAGCCTAAATTATAACTTAAGTCATAAAAAATACCTTCAATGTCAATACCATAATAACCAACTCCATAAGAATTTATCCAATAAATTATTCCTAATGAAATTGAAAATGCGATTATTCCTGCAATTGCTTTATTATCCCTAAACACTGATTTAGATAATGAAAAATTTATGAAAGCAAAAGATATTATGAGTACTAATAATAATATCATTGTTGAAGCGTCAATACTGCTTAGAAGATTGCTTAAAGAAGAGCCATAATATTGTGCACTTACAAAATTTATAAATATTATTCCAAAAAATAATAAAGTAAAAATTAAAAAACCTTTTTTTTGCATTAATAAAATAAGAAAATAGTTTTTATAAAATTTTAGTATTATATAATCGCGAAATAT
>CAYMCN010000025.1:0-6121 GCA_964389155.1 Candidatus Woesearchaeota archaeon | reverse complement strand
AATGGATGAAAGGAAGAGAATTAAATATAAAAACAGGGAAAAAAGGATTTATAGTTATAAAATATAAAGATGATTTTCTTGGAACAGGGAAAGCATCTGAAGAAAAAATAAGTAATTTTATTCCAAAAATAAGAAGGTTGAAGGAGAAAAATTAAAATGAAAAGGTTACATTCTGAATCAAAAAAAGGAGGATGGAGTGGAGAAACATATTTGGTAGAAGAAAAAGGTAAAAAATATGTTGTCAGAAAATGTAAAACACTTAAGAAAGCTAAACATTATGAAACAATCGAAAAAAAATTTGGAAAATATAAAATTTTACCAAAACTTATTAGAAGAAATAAAAAAAATGTTATTTATGAATATATTGAAGGAAGAGATTTAAAACATAATGAATCTATAAAAATAATTAATCAAGTAGGAAAAATCGCAGCAATTGTAAATAAAATTAAATCAAAAGAATCTTCAAAAACAAGATTTAACAAACAACTAACAGATATTAAATTTAATAAAGAAAAAATAAAAGTTATAAAACAAATTTACAAAAATTTAGAATCTCAATTAAAACCAAAAACTACTTGGGATTTAAATGATTTAAATTCAGATAACTTTAGAATTAATAAAGAAGGACAAGTATACTTTGTTGACATAGAAGCAATAAAATCAAGAGTTAAATTATATTGTATTGGAAAAGGTTTTATGAGATGGTTCAAAACAAAAAAAGAACAAGAAAATTTCAAGAAAGGATACAATTCCATAAGTTCTGTAAAATTTTTTACGGACAAATATAAAGATTTTATTGACTTTAATTTTTTAATTGAAGAATTAAGGTATAAAAAAATATATGGAAAAAATTACAAACCAAGAACAAAAATAAATACAAACAAAATAAATCCTATAATTAAGAAGTATAAAAATGAATAAAGAAAAAATATTGAAAGCAGGGAAGATTTTGTCAGAAGTTAGAGAATACTCTCGTAAATTTATAAAAAAAGATATGCCTCTTTTAGAAATAGCTGAAAAAATTGAAGAAAAAATATTTGAGTTAGATGGTAAAATTGCATTTCCCACAGGTTTATCCATTAATAACATTGCTGCACATTACACTCCAGGTCATGATGATAAAACACTTGCTAATGGTTTATTGAAAGTTGACATTGGTGTTCATGTTGATGGGTGGATTGCAGACACTGCCTTTTCAATTGATTTAGAAAACAATGAAGAAAATAAAAAACTTATAGAAGCTTCAGAAAAAGCTATTGAAAATGTAATAAAAGAAATAAAAAAAGATATTCAAATAAGAGAAATTGGAAAAACAGTTCAAGAAACAATTGAATCTTATGGATTTTCACCAATCATAAATTTATCAGGACATCAAGTAGAAGAATATGAATTGCATGCAGGAATTTCAATACCTAATTTTGATAATAGAAACAATCAACAATTGCCTAATGGACTTTATGCAATAGAACCTTTTGCAACTTCAGGTAATGGAAAAATATATGATGGAAAACCTTCTGGAATATATAGGTTAATTGATGAAAAAAATGTAAGAAATCCTTTAGCAAGACAAATTCTTGAATTAATAAAAAAAGAATATTCAACATTACCTTTTTGTTCAAGATGGATTGTAAAAAAATTTGGTACTAAAGCTTTGATTGGATTAAAACAACTTGAAGAAAATAATAATTTGCATAATTATGCTGTTCTTGTTGAAACTTCTCATAAAAATGTTGCTCAGACAGAACATACAATTTTAGTTGAAGATAATGAAATTATTGTAACAACTAAATAAGTATATTTTCAGGAATTCCAAAATAACTACTACAATTTAAACTCCTTCTTCCATCACACCTATAACAAGATTTGTCTTCATAAAGAGTTATAAGTTCATCACCACCTCTCTTCCTCTTAGAAATATCATTTTGTGAAACTACTTTCCACGAACAAACCATTTCTACTTCTTCTGAACTTGTCATTTAATTACTCAATATTAATTTAGCCCAAATAACTATTTCCAGCTGTTGGAATGGCTGCCTTTGATGACTTCAAGTAATTCTCTTCTATTTTCTTGTAAACTTCAATCATTGGCTTACTTACACTTGGTTTAATTTTTTTCAATGCTTCTTCAAAATGTTTTTTTCTTACATCTTTTGAATCTATTGATTCCCTTAATGAAAGCATTGCTGCTTCTCTTGCAACAGCCTCTAAATCAGCCCCTGTGTATCCGGAAGTTTTTTTTGCAAGTTCTTTAAGATTAACATCTTTTGTCAAAGGCATATTTTTTGTGTGAATTTTTAAAATATTAAGTCTACCTTCTTCTTCAGGAGCACCAACCAATAATATTTTATCAAATCTTCCAGGTCTTAACAATGCAGAGTCAAGCATATCAGGCCTATTTGTCGCTCCGATAACTAAAACATCTTTTAAATCTTCTAAACCATCCATTTCTGCAAGTAATTGATTTAAAACTCGCTCTGTAACTTTTGTTCCTGTTTCCACTCCACGTTTTCCTGCAAGAGAATCTATTTCGTCAAAGAAAATAATACAAGGCGCAACTTGTCTTGCCCTTTCAAAAACTTTTCTCATTCCTTCTTCTGATTTTCCAACCCACATGCTTAACAATGAAGGTCCTTTAACTTGTATAAAATTTGCTCCTGATTCTTTTGCAACTGCTTTAGCTAAAAGTGTTTTTCCTGTTCCTGGTGGGCCATAAAGTAAAACACCTCTTGAAGGTCTGATACCCATTCTCTCAAAGCTTTTAGCATATTTCATAGGCCATTCAACTGCTTCCCCTAATTCTTGCTTAATACTACCAAGCCCTCCAACAGAATCCCAATCAACATTTGGTGTTTCAACTAAAACTTCTCTCATAGCACTTGGACGCACATTTCTTAAAGCATCTATAAAATCATCATGTTTAACAATAAGTTTTTCAAGAATATTTGGTGGAATTTGTTCTTCACTATCTAATTTCATTTGAGGTAAATATTTTCTTAAAACACTCATTGCAGATTCTTTTGAAAATGCCTCAAGATCAGCTCCAACAAATCCATGAGTTACAGAAGCAAGTTCATCTAAATTAACATCTTTAGTTAAAGGCATTCCTCTTGTGTGAATTTTTAATATAGCGAGTCTACCTTCTTTATCAGGAGCATTGATTGCAATTTCTCTGTCAAATCTTCCAGGTCTTCTTAATGCAGGATCAATAGAGTTAATTCTGTTTGTTGCTGCAAGAACAATAACTTTACCCCTTGATTTCATACCATCCATCATTGTCAAAATCTGACTTACTACACGTCTTTCAACTTCTCCTGCTGTTTCTTCTCTTTTTGAAGCAATCGCATCAAGTTCATCAATAAAAATAATTGTAGGAGATGTTTTTTCTGCTTCATCAAAAATATCTCTGATTTTTTTCTCACTTTCTCCATAATATTTTGACATTATTTCAGGACCATTAAGTAAAATAAAATTAGCATCAGATTCACTTGCAACTGCTTTAGCTAAAAGTGTTTTTCCTGTTCCTGGAGGACCATGAAGTAAAACACCTTTTGGTGGTTCTATCCCAAGCTTTTCAAAAATTTCAGGATGCTTCATAGGAATCTCAACCATTTCTCTTATTTTTTTAATCTCTTCACTTAAACCACCAATATCTTCATAATTAAGTTCTGGAATTGTTTCGTCGGAAACTTCAACTGCTTTTGGATTTAATGTAACTTCTGTATTTTCAGAAATATAACATGGTTGATTTGGATTAGAATTAACAACTAAAAATTTAATTTGAGTTATTCCACCACCTAAATTTCCAAAACCCATTCCTCCAAAAAAATCTCCAAAAATATCATTTAAATCTCCAAACTCTTCCGACATTAAATCTCTTCTTCTTTGAACTCCTCCTAAAACAACAACATCACCTTTTAGAACAGCTCTTCCTAAAAGTCCTCTTTTCAAACTTTCAGAATCTCCTTGAACCATAATATTTTTTTGAGCAGGAGCAATCATAACTTTTTTTGCTTCTTTAACTTCTGCTTTTGAAATTGAAACAACATCCCCTATTCCGGATTTTGCATTTCTTCTTATTATTCCATCAATTCTTATAGTTCCTTCTCCAACATCAGCAGGGTATGCTCTGTCAGCAATTGCAACTGTTTCTCTGTTTCCTTTAATTAGAATAACATCTCCTCTTTTTACATCTAAACTTTTCATTATTTCATAATCTATTCTTGCTATTCCTTTGTATGCATCATCTTGTAATGCTTCCATAACTTTTAATTGAACTTTTTTATCTGTCATTTTAAATTTCTGTAATTAATATCCCAAAATCTTCTAAATTTAATCTTGCAGATGTTTCTTCTCTTCCTTTAGAAGGTGGATAAACTTCACCATAACATCCAGCATGTAAAGGTCCGCACCCATCAACATACCACTGATGACCTCCAAGATTTTCTCTTGTAAGTCCTTCTATAGGATCACTACAAAAACTACAAGGCAAATATGAATTATTTCTTCTTTCTAATTGTTCAGTCATTTTCTTCTCCTTTGTATTTCATTAAAATTTAAAGATAATTTTCCCATTTCTTCAAAGCAAAGTTTTACCATGTCATCCATTATTTTTTCTTGGGTATTCATGAAAGAAACAATTTCTTTGGGGATTGATACAGCATAACTATTTCCTACAAGTCTCATCTTTACACTGAATTCTTTATCCTTTAAATTTATAAATTTATCGTGGTTTTCTTGATCAACAGGATGTAAGATTTTTTCGTTACAATCTGTACAAATAACAGCTCTTAATAAAAATCCGTTTTTAGCAACTTTTGCTTTCTGCATTTTTTTGTCGCATCTTTTACATAAAATTGTGTTGTCAAATATATCGCCCATGTTAATATAAAACCATGCACAAGGCATGGCTTGAAAGGAGGTATAAGTATATACCTTAAGTATACACAGAAAATGTATATTTATAAATATTGTGGTTGTAAAGAGTTTATATAAAATAAAAAATTAAAGATATTTTATACATTCTCACCATGACCTCTTGATTAAGTGTGCTTTAGGATGTTTCTTCCTTTTTTCCTTAATGTGTTTTAAAATAGAATTGATTACTTCTTTTTTAGGTAGTTCCTCAATAATATCATGTGCTATCAATAAATCAACTGACTTTTCTCTTGTTTTTGTCAGATAAAATTCAACCTTTCCATAATATCCATCTCCAGGATAGCCCCCCATCATTTCAAGTAAAACTTTTTTTAATTTTCCAAATGTTGTTTCTTCTTCCATTTTCTAAACTTCTCCAGGTTGTGTTTGCAAACCACTCCAAAATGCTTCACCCTCTTCTCCTGTTGAACAAGGTCCTGCCCCTAATCCGTATGGATCTTGATGAACTCCAAGAAATATGCAGATTTCATAATAACATCCAATAGCTCCCGAATTATGAAAATCATAAAGTAAATTATATTTATGTCCTCTACTTTCTAACCATCCATCTAATGCTTCATTACAATTTCCAGCAACATCACCTTTACCATAATAACTCATTCCTCCTGCATTTTCAGCTAATACTTCATAACTGTTGAAGCCATAATCTATTTTAAAATCTTTAACACAAGTTCCCTCTGGAGTTACGTGATCAAAATAATTTCTTTCATACATATCTTTACTTCTCGCAACTGCAAGTTCGTAGGCTCTATTATCCCAACTAATTTGTTTCTTCCCATATCCTACCCTAACACTATTTAATTCATTAAAAGTGTTAATACATTCTTCTTCTCTTTCTGGTGCAGATACTATTAAGTTCTGAACAAAATTAACTTCACTTACATTTTTATATTCCATATCAAAAGATGAAGTAAAATCTTTTATCTTGCTTTTACTATTTTCAAAAAATTCAGAATTTGAGATTGATCCCCAATTATAAGAAATTAAAAGAACAATAATAATTCCAATAAGAACTTTTAAAAAAATATAATTTTGTTTCTGAGGATAATTAAGATGTCTTTTTGTATATCTTCTGTGCCTATTTCTTCTCATAAATCCTCTAAGAATTAATCAATTTTATATCTTTCCGAATCACCAAGGCAAAATTCCTAATCTATACAAAGCAAAACCAATCCAAAGAACTAAT
>CAYMCN010000024.1:0-6129 GCA_964389155.1 Candidatus Woesearchaeota archaeon | reverse complement strand
TTTTCAGAAGATTTATGTTTAGGACATTCTCTAATCATTTCTTCTAAAGCTTCTAGTTTTCCTTCATTTGTTTGTGCAGTCAGAAATTTTCCTTGAGCTTTTGAATAAGCTGGGGATTGATTTGTCGAAGCCATATATCTTTTAAATTAAACTAACTTAAAAATTTAATGAGTAAAAAATATAGGGAAAATGTTACGAGAGAATTTTCATTTTTTAGTATTAAAGCATGGCATGAAGGTGAATCAAGAGAATTAGAAAAATGGATTGGATTTGGATTTTTTAATCATATTTTTGTAAGTAAGGATGGTATTGTAACATTATATTATGATGTTGATGAAGGAGATATTTTTCATAAAATTTTAGAGGAAAAATTAACAGAAGAATTATTTAATGAATTATGTGATTATTTTTTTGAATTAATTAGGCAATCTAATGATCTAAATTCAAATGAGGAAATTTATTCCTTATCTGTTAAAACTTGGCCTGCATTAACAATTTTTGATGAACTTTCAAAATATCCTGAATTTGGAAATAATGATATGGTAAGAAGATTAATTAGAATAAGAACAACTACTGAAAGTTTTGCTTATGAGCTTGAAGGAAAAAGAGAAAAAGAAAATTCTCATAAAAATTACATTTTTTTTCAAGGAAAATTGTATTTTAATTCTTTTGAAGATTTTATTAAGGAAAAAGAAATAGAAATTATAAAATGAATAACCTAAAGGTCACAAGTAAAACAGAATTAATAAAAAAAATTACTCAAAAAAAAGAATTTTCACAATTACCAAAAAAAGACATTGAATTGGCTTTTGAAAAATTTGATAAAGATAAATATTCTGATGAAGAAAAATTTAAACTTACAAGAGATTTACTAAGAAAAGTTTTTTCAGCTTTTACAAGTAGAAAAATTTTATCATTAAAAGATAAAAATGAAGAATGGGTTTTGAAAAAACATCTTTCAACAAGAGAGAGGCTTCAATATTATGGAGAATTATATTCAAGAATTCTTGGAGATTTGAAAGAAGAGAAAAATATTTTTGATTTAGGAGCTGGTGTTAATGGTTTTAGTTATAAATATCTTGAAGAGGTTGATAAAAATTTTTACTATATTGGTATTGAAGCAATTGGACAATTAGTTGAATTAATGAATTATCATTTTAAAACAAGAGGAATTGAAAATTGCCACGCCATACATATGAGCTTATTTGAAGTAGACAAAATTAAAAAATATATTAAGCAAGTTAAAGGCAAAAAGATTGTTTTTTTATTTAAAACAATTGACTCTTTGGAAATGTTGGAGAGAGATTATTCTAAAAAATTAATCCATAAATTAATTCCTTTGGTTGATAAGATTGTTGTAAGTTTTGCTACAGAAAGTATGATTAAGAGACAGAAATTTAAAGCTAATAGAAATTGGATTATTAATTTTATAAAAGATAATTTCAAATTATTAGATGATTTTTCTTTAGGTGAGGAAAGATATATTGTTTTTAAAAAATAATTTAATTTTTCAATTATCTTTATATACTTAAATTATTCTTTTACATTATGAAATTTGATTTTAAGAGAAAAGTTTTGAAAAATGGAATGACTATTTTATTCGAAAAAAGAGATATTCCTGTTGTTAGTGTTGCATTTGCAGTAAGAAATGGGGGAATTAATGAATCTGAAGATGAAAAAGGAATTTCCCATTTTATCGAACATATGCTTTACAAAGGAACCCCTACAAGAGATGCAAAAAAAATTGCAGAAGAAATTGAAAAAAATGGAGGTAGTTTAAATGGATTTACTAGTGAAATAATTACAGCGTTTTATTGCAAAATGCCTTCAAAACATTTAGATATTGCTTTAGAAGTTTTAGGAGATATGATAAAAAACCCTTTATTTGATTCTAAGGAATTAGAAAAAGAGAGAAAAGTTATTTTTGAAGAAATAAAAATGTATCATGATAACCCAAGAATGCATGTTTTTGAAGAAATTCATAAATCCCTTTATAAAAATCCTTTTGGTTCCCCTTTAATTGGAACTGAAAAAACAATGAATTCGATTAATAGGGAAAAAATGTTAGAAAAATTTAATGAAGTTTATAAGCCAAACAATTTGATTTTATGTGTTATTGGAAATGGAGATTTTGATAAAATTATTAAGTTTTCTGAGAAAGAATTTAACGATGAAAAAGGGAAAGTTCCAAATTTTAAAATTGTTTTAAAAAACGAATCAAGAATTGAAAAAAGAAAAGGTATTGATCAAGCTAATTTAGTTTTTGCATACCATGTTCCTTTAGCTAATGATGAGAAAAATTTTGCTGCACAAACTCTTAGCACTTTAATGGCTGAAGGAATATCTTCTAGGTTGTTTCAGGAGATAAGAGAAAAGAGAAATCTTGCTTATTCTATCAAAGGAGATTCAGACATAAACCATGATTTTGCTTATAACTTGATTTATGTAGGAACAACTAAAGAAAATGTTGAAAATGTAAAAAAACTTATTTTAAAAGAATTTAAAGATGTTGCAGAAAATTTAACTGAAAAAGAATTTAAACAGATAAAAGAACAAATAATTGGGAATTATCATATTTCTATGGAAGATTCACAGACTCAGATGGTTAATTTACTTTTTAATGAAATAAATGGTAATGCTAAAGATTTTTATGATTTTGAAAAAAATATTTCTGAAGTTAAACTAAAAGATGTTAAAGATTTAGCAAGGATAAAGGACTATAGTTTTTTTGCTTTGGTTCCGGAATAAAATGTTTATCGTTAAGGTTCCTGGAATTAATGGATTAGGAAAAACAAATGGTTGTGAAAATTCTGGAAATGCAATTATCAATGAATTAAAAGATATTCATATGAATGAACAGGGAAAAATAGTTGATGTTTCTCTTTTGGATTTAGAAGAAATTCATTTAGATAATTCAAATTTAGAATTAACAAATAATTTAATTTATAAAAATTCTTTTGAAACATTTGAAAATAAACCAAAAGTTGTTTTTCTTGGAGGGGATCATTCAATTTCTTATTCAACAACAAAAGCATTTTTTGAGCATTGTAAAAATCATCAAAAAGATCCATGCTTAATTGTTTTTGATGCTCATCCAGATTGCATGGAGTCAGCTGATGAGAAATTTCCAACACATGAAGAATGGCTGAGAAGTTTAATCAAAGCTGGTTTTCCTACAGAAAATATACTTTTAGTTGGGGTGAGAAATCAACATGTTCAAGAAAATAGTTTTTTGAAGGAAAATAATATCAAAACAATTTCAATGAATAGATTTTTGGAAGATTTGCAGGAAACTTGTGATATCTTAATGGAATTTTCAAATAAAAAAGAACTATATGTTTCAATAGATATAGATGCTATTGATCCTTCATTTGCCCCTTCTACAGGATATCAAGAGCCAGGAGGATTTACAAGTAGACAATTTCTTTATTTGATTCAAAGAATAAATAAAATGAAAAATCTTAGAGCAGTAGATATAGTTGAAATTAATGAAAAAGAAGATAAGAAAAATAATAACACAACTCTTAAACTTGGAGCTAAAATTTTATCTGAATTATTATAAAATTAAAATATTTAATATTTTTCTTCAGTAATTTTAAAAATTTCTGATTTTTTCCCAATAATTTCTTGAAGTTTTTCTTCTGAAGCATTGATTATATCTTTTATTGTTTTGAATTCTTTCAAAAGTTTTTTTGCTGTTTTTGGACCTATTCCCGGAAAACCTTCAACTATAAATTGCATTTGCTCTTTTTTATCAAAACTTTTTCTTGTAACATTTAAAGACAGTTCTTTAGATTCTTTTTTTGAAAGCACTAAAATAAATTTTGCAGTATCTTCAGAATTTTTTGTAAAAATTATAGGAATTTTATATTTCAGGATAATTGAAAGCAAAAATCCCCTAACTGCATTTGGATGCATTCCAATACTATCTTCAGAATAAAGTTCTTGTTCTTCAATTCCTTCAATAATCAATAATTTATTTTTGTATTGTTGTAATCCTTCTAATTGATTTATCAATCTTTTATTTTTCATTGAAGATATAAAATCAAGAACTGTTTTTCTTTCAATTGCAACATCTCTAATAATATAATCTGCAACTTTCAATTCTTTAAATTCAATTTCAAAACCTAGTTTTGAAAGTTCAGAAATAACTAAAGAATTCTTTTCCCTATAATCAATTATAATTTTTTGTGAAAATTCTTTCCTTATTTTTAATTTTCTTTTTGAAAAAATATCAAATAATTGTTTAGTTTTCATCTTAATTTTTCTAAAATTTTATTAGTTACGTTTTCTATAGAAAGATTTGTTGTATTAATTATTAAATCATAGTTTGAGAAATCTAAAAATCTTACTCCATAATATTTGAAAAAACTCTCATCACTATCCATTATTCTTTTTCTTAATTTGTTTTTTAAATCTTCCACATCTTGTTTTAAAGATTCATCTTGTCTTTTATATTGTATTTTGAATATTCTTTGTGCCCCTATGTTTTCATCCACATCTAGGAAAATTTTTTTTGAATTGGGTATAAAATTCCAAGCTATCCATCCTTCTATTATAAAATTGTTTTTTATTTTTCCAAGTTCAATTGTTTTTTTATCCATTTCCTTATGAATCCAATTTTGATTTTTTACTTTTTCCATTAATTCCTCTATTGTTATCCCTTTTTCTTGAGCTATTTTTCCTTGTAAATCCCCTATTGAAATAAATTCATAATTAAGTTTTTTATAAAGTTTTTTAGCGAGAGTTGTTTTTCCAGCCCCTGGTTTTCCAGAGATTGTGATTATCATAGTTTTTTTTGTCTTTCATCTTTTAATAAAATGTTATTATTCAAATCTTTTTTAATTGAGTCTATTGCAGCATACATCTTTTTTTCTTTTGTTTTAGAAACATAAAAATAAGTTTCATCTCTTGTTTTTTTTGTTATAAGAATTATTATTTTCCCTTGCATTAATCGAGCAGTTCTTCCACCTCTTTGAATTGTTCTTATTGCTGAAGCAACAGGTTCATAAAATATAACTGTATTTACTTCAGGAATATCTAAACCCTCTTCACCTATACATGTTGCACATAAAATATCTATTTCTCCAATAGAAAATTCGTTGATTATTTTTTTTTGATCTTTTTGTTTTAATCCAATACCTTTTTTCAGTGTTTGCCCAACAAAAATTTCTGATTTTATTTTTCCTATTCTATTTATTTTTTCAGAAATTAATGAAGCAGTATCTCTGAATTGTGTAAATATTATAACTTTGGATTTGATATCTTTGCTTTTTTCTTTTTTTATTATTTCAATTATTTTTTCAATTTTAGGATGTTCAATACTTTTCTCTAACAATTCATTTGTTTTTTTAAAAACAAAATTAAACTCTGGTTTTGAAACTAATTTTACAACACCCCTACTTTGATTTTTTTTTGCCTGTTCAATTAAATTTTTTAAATATTCATTAAATCCTTTCAATGTTTGTGTTTCTAAAAGTTCTAACGCATGCTGAATTTTTATTGCTTGAGCACATGCACTCATCCCAAGCAAATAATTAAAATTTTTCTTTCCTCGAGATATTGCAAAAGCTATTTTTTTCTGCAAATTTATTAGTTCTGTTTTTGATGCAAAGCTAAACAATAATTTTCTTGTTCTTAATTCGGTAACATAATCATTAAATAATTTTTTTAAAGGTTCTCTTATTTTTTCAAATTCTAAAGGGAAATCAAGATCTATTTTTTCAAATTCAAGTTCTTGAAGATATTTTTTTACATCATCACTATCTCTAGTTCTTAACCCAACTTCTTCTATTGAAAGATTTTTACAGATTTCTTTTATTTTTGATTTTTCACTTCCCGGGCTTGCTGTTAACCCAATAATTCTTTGATGTTCTGCTTGTTTTTTGTATTGTTGCGCAACATAATTATAATCATAATTTTTAAGACATTTATGCGCTTCATCTTCAATAAGTAAGCAAATTTCACTTAAATCATAAAGATTATTTTTTAAATCATTTGCAATACATTGTGGTGTTGAAAAAATTATATCAGCGGTTTTCCAAATTTTTTTTCTTTTTTCTGCATTAATAGCCCCTGTAAATAATTGCATTTCTGCAAATAATTCTGGAAGATGTTTTTTGAAATAAT
>CAYMCN010000023.1:0-6177 GCA_964389155.1 Candidatus Woesearchaeota archaeon | reverse complement strand
CGAAAGATGTGGAAGATTTGGAGCTCATATTAAATCATATGGATTAAATTTATGTCGGCATTGTTTTAGAGAAATTGCCGAAGAAATAGGATTCAAAAAATACAGTTAAAATGTCACAAGATATAATTGCCGATGCTATGAATATGATCAATAATGCTAAAAAGGCAAATAAAGAAAATGCAAAAGTGAAAAGAATTTCAAATTTACTAATTGAGATTCTAAAAATAATGAAATATAAAAATGCAATAAAAAAATATAAGATTGATGTTAAAGAAAAAAGTGTTAGCATTACAGTTGGGGAATTATTAAATTGTAAGGCAATAAAACCAAGATTTACTGTTAATAAAGACCAAATAGAAAAATATCGAAGAAGATATTTGCCATCAAGAAACATGGGTACAATTATTGTTTCTACAAATAAAGGATTAATGACTCATGAAGATGCGTTAGAAGAAGGTATTGGAGGAAGCTTAATTGCTTATTTCTACTAAAATGAAAAAAGAAATTTTTCAAGAAATTGAAATTCCAGAAGGAGTGGAAGCAGAAATAGTTGGAAATATATTGACAATAAAAGGTAAGGAAGGAGAAATAAAAAAACAATTTAACACAAACAAAATTTCTTTTGAAAAGAAAGATAAGAAAATAATTATAGGAAATAAAAAAGTAACAAAAAATGAGAAAAAAATGATAAACACAATATCTGCTCATATTAGAAATATGATTAAAGGTGTGCAAGAAAGATTTGAATATATTTTAAAAATATGTTCAAGCCATTTTCCAATGAATGTGGAAATTGTTGGAAATGAAGCTATAATAAAAAATTTTCTCGGAGAAAAAATTCCAAGAAAATCAAAAATTATTGAAAATGTTAATGTTGAAATAAAAGGGGATATAATAACAGTAAATTCTCATGATAAAGAACTTGCAGGACAAACAGCTGCAAATTTTGAAAAAGCTACAAGAATAAGATCAAGAGATAGAAGAGTTTTCCAAGATGGAATTTTCATTACAAATAAAGCTGGGAGAGAAATATGAAATTTTTAAGAAGAGATTGGAGTAGGTATTCAAAATTAGGAAAAAATAGAAAGAAAAAACAAAAATGGAAAAATCCTAAAGGAAGAGATAATAAAATGAGAGAAAAAAGAAAAGGATATCCTGCAGTAATTAGTGTTGGTTATAAAAAGAACAAAAAAGATTTTGGGAAAATAGAGAACAAAACTCCAAAAATTATAATGAACTTAAATGATCTTGAAAAAACCAAAAAAAATGAAATAGCCATTATTGGAAAAATTGGGAAAAAGAAAAAAATAGATATGGCAAAAAAAGCAAAAGAAATGAAAATTAAAATTCATAATTTAAATATTTTAAAATTTTTGAAAAAAATTGAGAAAAAATGAATCTTTCAAAGAAAAAAGAATTAGCTGCAAGAACGTTTAAGGTAGGTAAGGCAAGAGTTGTTTTCTTAACCTCAAGAGTGAATGAAATAAAAGAAGCAATAACAAAACAAGATCTTAGAGATTTAAAGAGCAATGGTGCAATACTTGTAAAAGAAATAAAAGGAAGGAAGAAAAATATTAAGAAAAAAAGAAAAAGAAGTGATGGAAAAGTCAAGAAAAAAGTTAAAAAAAGAAAACAAGAATATGTTATATTAACAAGAAAATTAAGAAAATATGTTTCTGAAATGAAAAAACAAGAAAAAGTTTCAAGAGAAGAATACTATGACATAAGGAAAAAAATAAGAAATAGATTTTTCAAAAGTCAATCTCACTTAAAAGAACATGTTGGAGGATTGAAAAAATGAAAAAAACATTAAAAAGAAGAAGAAAAGAGAATAAAACAGATTATTTGAAAAGATTAAAATTATTAAAAAGTAAAATTCCAAGAATTGTTTTTAGAAAAACTAACAAATATGTTATGGCTCAATATGTTGTAAGTAAACAAGCAAAAGATAAAGTTGAAATAGGATTGAGTTCAAAGCAATTGGTTAAATATGGATGGCCAAAGGAATTTCAAGGCAGTTTAAAATCAATTCCAGCGTCATATCTTACAGGATTTTTAATTGGGAAAAGAATTATTAAAGAGAAAAAAGAAACTCCTATAATTGATCTTGGAATGATGAGGGTTCTACATAAAACAAAGATTTTTGCTTTTTTGAAAGGATTAATTGATGCAGGAATAGAAATAAAACACAAAAAAGATGTTTTTCCAGATGATGAAAAAATAACTGGGAAAAATTTAAAGAAGGATTTTTCAAAAACATTTAATGAAATTAAATCTAAAATAGAGAAAGAATAAAATGGAAGAAGAAAAACAAAAAACAGAAGAGAAAAATGTTGGTTTGGTAGATGAGCTAAAAAAATCTACTGTAGATGGAATTCCAAAAAAACCTGGAAATCTAGTTGATGATTTACCACCTCCAAAAGAAACCAAAAAAGTTGAAGAGAAAAAAGAAGAATCAACTGAAGAAAAAAAACCTTTCGAAGAAAAAGGTGGAGAAAGAAACTCAAAACAACCTTGGAAGAGGGATGATACAGTGGATATTTCTGGATGGGAACCAAAAACAAAACTTGGAAAAGAAGTTAAGGATGGAAAAATAAAAAACATAGGTGAAATTCTTGATAAAAAAAAGAAAATTCTTGAGAGTGAAATTGTTGATTCTTTAATAACTGTAAAAACAGAACTTGTAAATATTGGACAGTCAAAAGGAAAATTTGGTGGAGGGAAAAGAAGAATATGGAGACAAACTCAAAGAAAAACAAAAGAAGGAAATGTTCCAAAATTTTCAACACTTTCAATTGCAGGAGATGAAAATGGTCATGTTGGAATAGGTATTGGAAAATCAAGAGAAACTTTACCTGCAAGAGAAAAATCAATAAGAAAAGCTAAATTAAGTATTATTAAAGTAAAAAGAGATTGTTCTGGATTTGATTGCTCTTGTGATAATTTACATACCGTTCCTCTTAAAATCACAGGAAAAGCTGGAAGCGTTAGAGTAACATTAATTCCTGCTTCTCAAGGAACAGGATTAGTTGTAGCAAGTGAGTTGAAAAAAATTCTAAGGCTTGCTGGAATAAAAGATGTTTATAGTAGAACATCTGGAAAAAAACGAACTACTTTTAATTTAATTAAAGCATGTTTCAATGCATTGGAAAAAACAAACATAAAATGATTTGCATAATAAGAATTCGAGGAAGAGTAGGATTAAAGAAAGAAGTAAATGAAACCCTAAATAGATTAAGATTAAGGAAAAAATATACTTGTGTGATTTTGGAAGGAAATAAGGTGCAATTAGGAATGATAAAAAAAGTAAAAGATTTTGTAGCTTTTGGTGAGATAAGTGAAGAAACACATAAAAAACTTATTGAGAAAAGAGGGAAAAAAGATGAAGAAGATAAATTAAAACCTTTTTTCAGATTACATCCTCCAAGAAAAGGAATTAATTCAAAATTACATTTTCCGAAAGGAGTTTTAGGAGATAATAAAGAAAAAATAAATGATTTAGTTGAGAGGATGTTATAAAATGAAAACAAAAAAAAGAACAAAATCATCAAGAATGCATGGAAGAGCAATGGGAACCCATGGATGGGGTGCAAGAAAAAAGCATAAAAAGTCAGGACATAAAGGTGGAAAAGGAATGTCTGGAAGTGGTAAAAGAGCTGATCATAAAAAAACTCTTGTAAACAAGCTTTATGGAGGAAAATATTTTGGAAAACAAGGAATAACAAGTAGAGGGACAAAGAGAGATAAAAGAGATAGAATAAATTTGCAAGAGATTGAATTAAATCTTGAAACTTACATCAAAAAAGGAATTGCAAAAAAAACAAATGAAGGATTTGAAATTAACTTAAAGAATTATAAAATTCTTGGACATGGTGAAGTTCTCCAAGGAGGAGTACCCCATAAAGGGGCAAAAAATAAATTAATTATAATTGCAAAGGAAGCATCAAAATCAGCAATTGAAAAAGTCAAAAAAATAGGTGGCGAAATTCAATTAGGTAAGAAATCTAATAAACTAGAAAAACCTACTAAATAAAAATGGATTTCAGAAAAATTTTTAATTATATTCCAGAAGTTACAAAACCAGAAGAAAAAAAACTTGGATTTAATGTAAAATTAAAGTGGACCCTTATTGTTTTGGCTGCTTTTTTTATTCTTGCAAATATCCCTCTTTTCGGACTTTCAAATAATGCTCTTGAAAGGTTTGAGTTTTTAGCAATGATTTTGGGAACAGAGTTTGGAAGCATTATTTCTTTAGGTGTAGGGCCGATTGTTATGGCTTCCATTATCTTGCAATTATTAGTTGGTTCAGGAATTTTAAGTATTGATACAACAACATCTGAAGGAAAGAAATTTTTCGGAGGACTCCAAAAACTTTTGGTTTTATTTTTTATAGTCTTTGAAGCATTCATCTATGTTTTAATGCAAGGGCTTCAGGCATCTCCAGGATTTACTTATGTTGTAATTCTGCAACTAATTTTAGGTGGGTTAGCAATTTATTATATGGATGGTTTAACAACTAAATGGGGATTTGGTTCTGGTGTTAGTTTGTTCATAGCTGCAGGAGTAAGTTGGAGACTTATTACAAGCGCTTTCCAGTTTGTAAATCAGCAAGGGGAAAATTGTTTGTTGAGCTTTAGTACAATACCTTGTTCTGGAAGAGTTCTCGTTTTTTTCCAGTCAATAGTTAATAGATATCCTTGGGAAGATTTAGTGTCACCATTTGCGGCAATTTTTGCAACTGTTTTAATTTTCTTACTTGTTATATGGGCACAGTCATTAAAAGTTGAAGTTCCTTTATCATATGGAAGATTGAGGGGATATAGTGTTAAATGGCCTTTATCATTTTTCTATAGTTCTGTTATCCCTGTTATTTTCACAGCCGCATTGGTTGCTAATATTCAGCTCTTTGGAGGTATGCTTGAAAATGCAGCAGCCCCTTGTGTTTCTGGAATAACAGCATGTACTGGAATGTCAAAATTTGCTTCTTATTTTGGATTTATGGGGCATTTTATTGAAGGGCAAGCTATTTCTGGCTTAGCATTTTGGATTGGCTCAACCAACATTTTAGAATTAATTATAAGAGGTGGATTTTTACCAATATATTTAATTCAAGGAATAACTCATGTTTTATTTTTCGTGTTTTTCTCTACACTTTTTGCAATTTTTTGGGTTAAAACATCTGGGATGGATTCAAAAGCTCAAGCACATAAAATAGCTGCTTCAGGACTTCAAGTTGCCGGATTTAGACAAGATGAAAGAGTTTTAGAAAGTATTCTTGACAGGTATATTCTTCCTTTAACGGTAATGGGGGGAATTGCAATTGGATTACTTGCATCCATAACAGATCTTTTAGGTGCATTAGTTTCAGGAACAGCAATATTATTGGTAATAATGATTTTCTTCCAATTTTACCAAAACATTGTTCAGCAACATCAAATGGATATGGCCCCAGTTATGAAAAAATTTGTTGGAAGTTAAACAATATTTAAAAACTAATTTTACATTTTTAAAATATGATTAGAGAATTAATTATTTCAAATCCAAAAATAGGTGTTGTTACTATTTCTTTTTTAGTTACTTTAGTTATGACATTAGTCACAAAATATTTTACAGACCAAATAAGGATGAAAGAATTAAAAACAATTCAAAAAGGTCATCAAAAAAATATCAAAGAACATGAAAGAAGTTCGGATAAGCATAAAGAAATTCAAAAAGAGATGATGGATTCTTCAATGGAATTAATAAAACATTCTTTAAAACCAATGTTATTCACATTTCTTCCATTAATTTTCATATTTTGGTGGATTAGGGATATTATTTTAGAAACAGCAATTGCAAATACATGGCTTTGGTGGTATATTGGAACAGCAATAGCTTCAAGTATGATTTTGAGAAAGATTTTAGATGTAGCATAACAAACCTTAAAAGCTGTTAATTATTTCTTTTTTACAATGGAAGAAAAAAGTCAACAAGAACAACAGGAAATTATGTTTAAGTTAAGTATGTTTGAACAACAGATTCAGCAAATTCAACAGCAGTTACAATCAGTTGAACAAGGAATAATTGAATTAAATTCTTTAAATTTAGGACTTGATGAAATGGTTGGTAAAGAAGGAAAAGAAATTTTTGCCTCAATTGGAAAAGGAATATTTGCAAAAGCAAAATTAATTTCAGAAG
>CAYMCN010000022.1:0-6368 GCA_964389155.1 Candidatus Woesearchaeota archaeon | reverse complement strand
TACCCGCTACTAAATTCATCCATATTTACCTCGACAATATGGACGGTAGAACTAGTTTGAGTTGGAATTTCTGCATGAGCATTAGTACTTGAAGATAATCCTATAATTTTATTTTGTCCATCACAAGTTAAACTTCCAGGAAAGTTGCAACATAGAACCTTATCATAATTACCTTGATTTGCTAATTCTCCATGGGCATTTGATGTACTAGATATTCCCATAACAATATTTCCTGAACAAGAACTTCTTTCTATAATAGAACAAGTTTCACCAAGCGCAAAAATTCCTGATGATAAGAAAACCATTAATGAAAATATTAATAATCCAACAAACTCTTTTTTCATAGAAATAAACAGGGAGTTTATTTTATAAACATTCTTCTTTTAGAATGTTTAAAGAAAATTATCCTTTCCAATTAATTATTGGTTTTATATGTTTAACAAATTTTACAGAATCTTTTTGTGATTCCATGATTCTAAAAATATCTTTATATGCCATTGGTATTTCATCAAGTGTCTTTTCAGAGATGTTTCCTTTTACCTCTTTCATAGATTCTGCAAATTGATGCATTGTATATTTTTTTCTAGCTTCTTTTCTACTCATAACTCTTCCAGCTCCATGAGATGAACTATTTAAGAATTTTGAATTTCCCTTTCCTTCTACTAAAAAAGAACCATCCCTCATATTTCCGGGAATAATTCCTCTTTCGCCTTTTTTTGCAGGAGTTGCGCCTTTTCTATGGATAAAATAACCTTTTTCATAAATTGCATGATTGTGGTTTTTGTTCACCCACAACTCATATTTTAGATCTTCACTTAAAATTTCATTAATTGCTTCAACTACTTTGTAAGCCATTTCAAGTCTATTAAGAAGAGCATAATCAAGACCAAACTCAAGAACATTTAGATATTCTTTTCCAATTTCAGAATTTGCTTCAAGAGGAAATGTTTTTTCATATTCACTTTTTTCTTTGCTTTTTCCTAAATTTTGTCTGGAAACGTCCGAGCTTGTGAAGGACTTTGAAGCCTTTATCATATATTTTTTTGCAACACTATGACCCACACCTCTACTCCCTGAATGAATTATTAACCACAATTCTTTTTCTGTTTTAGAATCATAGCCTATTTCAATGAAATGGTTTCCTGCTCCAAGAGTTCCAAGATGTTTTATTGCACCTGTTTTAAGGTAATTTAAAATTCCCTTATTATGCGTTTTTTTTTGAAATTTTTCTAAGAGTTTTTTGAATTCTTTTTTTGTTTTTTCTGTGACATTCTTTTCTTTGTTATATTCTCCAACACCCATTGGAATTTTTTTTATCACTTTTTTGTAAATTTTTTCTTTATTATTTTTTATCTTTTCAATTAAGTTCTTGCCTTTTATCTTAATTGCAATAAGTCCACATCCAATATCAAAACCAACCCATGCTGGAACAACAAAATTATGTGTTTTAAGAACAGCTCCTATTGGTGCAGCATAACCTACATGAGCATCAGGCATTAAAGCTGCAGAAACTACAAATTCTTTAGAATAGCAATCTTCAAATTGTTCTAAGGTTTTAGAATCAACATCAATTCCATAATTGTATATATTTTTTTTAGGTTTCACTTTTTCCAGCAAAATAACTTTAATTGCCTTGGCTCATTTTCATCTAAAGTAAAAATTGCTGATTGCACATAAACACTTTTCTCATCACCTTGACTTAAAACACAAACTTCATTTACATCACATATTTTTGCTTCACAATTCAAATAAGATTTAGTCTCAGAAATTATTTTATTCTTAACATTTGCAGGGAAATTATTCCATTCAACAGGAAGAGTTCCTATATCAAAAATTTCTTCCGCCAAAGAATTATTCAATTGAATTTCTATTAAAATTCCTTGTTCATTTTCATAAATTTCTTGAGAATTATCATTTTTTGAAATAGATCCTTTGTTTAAAACTATCAATAGAATTCCAGTTATTAATAATATTGCAACAAATGCTTCAACAATTTTTATCCATCCTTTTTTTTCCATTAAATAAATAATAAAAATAGGTTTTTATATTTTAACAATATTTAAAATGTTTTAGTCATCCTTATATAATAAATGCTATAAATCCTTATAAACTTTAAACACTTTAAAAAATTAAGAAAAATGAAATCATTATCAAAACTTTGGTAAAAGATTAGCAGTAGCAGTATTAGTTGGAGAT
Organism: Candidatus Woesearchaeota archaeon; assembly: GCA_964389155.1. GTDB lineage: Archaea > Nanobdellota > Nanobdellia > Pacearchaeales > GW2011-AR1 > CAYFFD01. The sequence goes on along the minus strand of CAYMCN010000022.1, from coordinate 4,172 downwards.
TTAGCAGCATGTGTTACTCCAAAACCTTTAAGTTCAGACACTCCTAATTCAGTAGTTCTTGCAAACGGCGAGCGAGTTTGTGATATTTCTGGAGATTGGGAAGGGACATATAATAATATCCATGGTGGTATAAATAGCGATGTTGTCAAATTTACTAGAGATGGTGCTAATTTTATTGGTAAGAAAAATAGAGGCAATGAACATGTTGGAAAAGAGCAAGATATTATAAAAGGAATTTTGAAATCAAATGGTTTTAAAGAAATTTATATGAACGCTCGTGATGCGGGATGGATATATTCCTCTGGAGAATTATTTGAATCATGTTCAAAAATTACAATAGGTAACCATCTTACAAAAATAACACTTAAAAGAAAATAGTTTTAATAAATTTGGTTTAATTGTATTTGATATTAACCACCATCACCACCTCCATCACCACCAAAAAATGTACAAGAACTTGGTTCTCCAGTACATGAAAATCCTGTTTCAGTTTGACAACTACTTGAACAACCATCTCCATCCACTAAATTACTATCATCACATTGTTCTCCTGTTTCTATAATTCCATTTCCACAAACAGCTCCTGTACCGCTACTTCATGAACCAATAGTATAATTATAATCATAACTTCTTACAACATAAACATTTCCTCTTACTTCCTTGGAAAGAATAAAATAAAAATTTTCCCCAGAACTTAAACTAAAATCACTCACAACACTATCAACACTTATCTTGATATTATTTTCAGGATTAGAAAAACTCTGTGACTTATACACTCCTTTACTAAAAATCAACTCTTGATTTCCAGAACCAACATCAACCATAATACTTCCATCATTTTTCTTTTGATAACCTGCAACAGTTATACTATCTCTATTTCCAAAAATATAATACATATTATCAGCTTCTGAATAATTTGAATATACTTTAGAAAAATTTATTAGACTTTCATTCACATCTTTATTATTATCTAATGCATAATCTATAACATTTCCACTTACAATATTTAGTTCATCTTTAAGATAATTAAAATTTAAAACATTTTTTTCTTGAGAATAATTTATTACAGTTGCAAAACTAAATATCAATCCAACAAGTATAATTGTTGTCAATAAATAAAATTGCCCTTTTTTATCCATTAAATAATTACCCAAAAGATGTTTATTAATTTTATTTATTACCATACTTTTATATTTATGAATCCTAATAAAATGTTTGATTCATTATCAATATATTGAACAGGGATTTCTACAGCATAAACATTTGTAGATACATTTTTTTCAGTTATTAACAATGTTTGATTATTGTATTTAAAACCAAAATTAAAATCACTTCCAAAAGGAATTTCTAATTTTCCCTTAAGTGTTTCATAATCATTTTTATATATATTCATTAAATTAATTATCTTTGTTTCAAAAATATATTTATCTGTTCTAGTAAGCCCTTTTTCATGGTTTCTCTTATTGCACGGAGTTTCTCCAACATTGCTTATCCCACTAAATTCTTCTGAGTAATATATTTTAAAAAAAGTTTTATCATTACTATCTCTAGATATTTCCAAATCATCACCTAAAACATATGAAACTTGATTATTTCCTAATTTATTTTTAACAATAATCTTTGAATTTATTCCAAAATCATCAATTAAATTTTCTAATCTGACACAGTTTTGAGGAGCAGTTTGTATATTTATAGTGGAAGTTATTAGTTCTGCAGAAATATTTTCTATTAATTTTATTTTTAAATTTTCTAAAAGATATTTTTTATCATTTTGTGTTATTGTTGGTTCTACAAGGATTGAATAAAGGAAGACTAAAAAAACAACAAATATAACAAATGAAAGTACAATTCCAACATGAGTTCCACCTCTCTTTTTCATAATATAAATAATAAAAACAGGTTTTTATATTTTAATAATTATTAACTTGAAAATATTTTTACTATAAGAACAAATTTGTTCCTGAAGCAATTAAGAATGCAAGAATAACTAAGATAAATGAATGTTTTATTCCTGCCTTGAAGTTTCTTTCTGAAAGTTTTCCAATTGTTAAGCCACTAAAAAATCCTTGTATTAAAAGTAAATAAAAAAATGAACTTGCTACATCTGTTCCACTAACAGCAGAAGAGGTTTCTGATGACCCAATTAATCCAGTGTCTAAACCACTAATTCCAGAAATCATTGGAATTATTTTGAATTGCAAAACTAAAATTATTATCATGAATATAAAGAAAATTATATAGCCTTGAACAACTAATGTTGACATAACAGCTTTTCTTTCTTTCTTCAGTTTGTCAGAAATGCTTACAGCTCCTGCAACATCTTCTAGGATTTCTCCAATATCTCCTCCTGATTTTTCAGCTTGTCCTATTAATGTTATTGCTCTTGAAATTGTTTTATTATTGATGTCTTTTGAAAATACTTTTAATGCAATCCCTAATGGAATTCCTAAATAAATTTGATTTGCTAATTTTTTTATATGTTCACTTAAAACTCCATAGGGTTTATTTTTCATATTGATTATGCTTTTGCTTATTGGAATTCCTGTTTTTCCACTTTCTGCTAAATTTCTTGCAAATTCTAAAAACATTTCTTCTTTTTCGTTTTCAGTTTTTGTTTCACGAACTGTTGAAAATACAAATGGAAGAACACCTAAAATAACACTTATCCCAATTAAAAAGAGAAACCATTTTGTTCCAATAAAAAATAGAGACAAAATTATAATTGTTATTGCTAATACAATTCCAAACCATTGAATTTTTTTTATTTCCATTTTATTATTCGTTTGATTGTCTTAAATGTAAGTATGTTAAAAATACAAAATTTATTATTGTGACTCCTAAAATCATGATTAACGTAATCATTGAAGTACTTAATGATATTCCTAAACCACTGATTTGCATCATGATTAATAAAAGCATTAAAATCATAGGTGTAGCAATAACAACACTAATATAAATATCCATAAATGTTTCAGCAGTTCTTGTGCTTTTTTCTTTTTCTAGATTGTATTCAAAAAGCAAGCTTTTGGATCTTTCATCAAAAAATTTGGACAATTCCCCACCTGATTGTACTGTTGTTGCAATTCCATTAAGCAAATCACCAAGTTTTTTACTTGAACTATTAAGTGACCTATTTTTTAGAGTGGTAATTAAATCATAACCTAAAACATTTACAGCATTTATTACCTTTATGAATTCTTTTTCAATATAAGGGTATTCATGTGTTGAAGCAATTATATTAAATATTTTTGTAGGATTAACTATTGATCCGGAAATTGCCGCCATATTTATTGTGGCAAAAGGAAGTTCTTGATTAATTTTTCTTTCAAGAGAGCTTTTTTCCAATGAAGGATAAATATACATGAATAAAAAACTTGCAATTGGAATTGCAAATAAAATCCAAAACACTTTCAAAAACCTTATTCCAAATGGTTCATTGACTAGTGTTATAAAAGGTAAAAGAGATTGGATATTAAAAAATAAAAAAAATAAAAAAATAAAAAACCCAGCAATAAAAGAAAGTAATGTTGTAAAAAAGATTACAGATACATAACCTTTAGGAAGATGATCCATATTTGTCTTTACTAAATTTTTACTTAAGTTTTTGAATATGCCTTTCTCAATTAAAGAGGCTGAAGAATTAGAAAATATTTTGGTTGCTATGCTGACATATTTACTTGGTTTTTTATCTTTTTTCTTGACAACTTCTTTTCCTTTTTCTCCAATTCTTTTAAGAATTTTTTTTTCAGATTCTTCTAAAGGAAATCTTTTGTTAAAAGATCTTTTTTGAAGTATTTTTTCAATGAAATTTTTTTTCTTTTTTTTAAAAGGTAAAAGAGAATGATTGTTAGGAATTTCTTTTTTATTCTTTATTTTAGGATAAAGTGGCCTAGTAAGAGATATTTTATCTAATACTTTTAGAACATTATCGTTTTCTTTTTTCAATAAATTTTTCAATAAATTAGTATGTGAAAAAATCATTTTTCTCTCTTTTTGGTCATGCTCTCTAAAATTATCAAAAAAAGAATCAATTTCCTTAATTATTTTTACTTCTTTTGAAATACTATTTTTTAATTCTTTAAAATAATTTTTTTTTAGAATCATTTTACTATCTCAAAAATCTTTTTTTGCATTTCTAACATAAATTTTTTTATGTTTTTGAACTTTTCATA
>CAYMCN010000021.1:0-6498 GCA_964389155.1 Candidatus Woesearchaeota archaeon | reverse complement strand
ACATCATAATTTGGATGGAATTTTTCATCATCAAGAAGCATGAACATTATTTGATTTGAATCAATAATAATAAATCTTGCTTTCATCTTGTCCATGTTTTTAACTTCTGCAACTTTTTTCAAATCTCTTGCAACTTTTATATTATTACTATCAACTGGAGATGCAATTCTTATCTTAACTCCTCTTTTCTTACATTTTTCTAAACTTGGAAGTAATGCTTCAATTTTTCTATTTAATCCTTCTTTTGTTGTTATAATAACTACTGATTTTTCAGCATTCCTAATCATCATATCGAGATGATTGTATAAATTTTGTCTTCCTTTAAGACTTCCTGATAAATCTGAAGGTTCAACAAATTTTATTCCTTTTGTAAATAAAGTATTTAATTCTTCTAAGACTTCATCATTTTTCAAAGTTTCAAGTCTTTTGGTTTTTTCTTGAGCATTTTTTACAAGATTTCTTTTTACTCTTTCAATGACTTCATCTGGTTTTAATGCAACAAATTTTATTGGCTTGCCAAGTTTCATTACTACAAATCCTTTTTTATCTAAACTTTCTAAGATATCATAAGTTCTACTTCTTGGAACATCAGAAATACTGCTTAATTCTCCTGCTGTTGATGTGCCTCGTGAAAGTAATGCTGTCCATACTTTTACTTCATAAAGATTTAAATCAAAGATTTTTCTCAATCTGCTTAAAAATTCATCTTTTATTATCATTTTATAAATTTTTTTAGTGGTTTTTCCTTTTAAATATTGTTATAATAGAAGAGTGAAATCATAATATTACCTTTTGGTAGTTATTTTAGTAATTACAATCTCTCCTCTTTTATCTTTGACTTGAAAGCTAATTCTGTTTTTAAATCTTTCCTTGTCAGTTGTAACATTTAAAGATTTTATTTCAAATTTTTCAGAATTTGTTCTTTCTTTAATAAATTCTTTTTGTTTTTCGATAATTTCCTTAAATTCATCGTCTGTAAATACTAAAAGTTCAATTTTATCTTTCTTTTCTAATCCAAGCTTTCTTCTAAATGATTGCACACTTCTAGATATTTCTCTTCCATATCCTTCTGCTTCAAGTTCCGGCGTTAGTTTAAAATCTAGCTCAATTACAAATTCTGTTCCTTTTGATGCTGGAGATTTAAATACCAATTCTTTTACATTTAATTGGGACCTAATGATTTCTTGCAAATTATTAAAATTTTCTTTTCCTTTGATATAAATCGTTGCCTTAGTTAATGGCCATTTTAATCCTACCTTTCCTTTATCTCTTTCTGCAAGTCCTTTTTCAATTATTTGGAAAGTTTGTTCAAACATTATTTCCAATTTTTTATCAATTTTTTTCTTATCTGATTTTGGCCATGAACAAAGATGTACTGATTCTTCTTCTACAATTTTTTTATTTTTTAGATCTTGCCATACTTTTTCAGTTATGAAAGGGATAAAAAGAGAACATAATTTTATCAAATTAGTATAAACTTCTTTAACAACATATTTTGCAGATTCATCTTCTTTAGAAATTCTATCTCTAATAATTTGAATATAATTTCTACTAAAATCATTTAACCAAAAATCATGTAATGCACGGCTTGCTAAATGAGGATGTAAGATTTCTAGTTCTTGTGTAACTTTTTCAATTAAGGAATTTAATTTTGATAATATCCATTTGTCTTCTATATTAGAAATTTTTTTTATTTTAGAATTTTCAACTAATCTTGATAAGTTATATAAAATATTTATATTGTTTCTTGGTTCTTTTACTACATTAAATCCAAATTTTAATTCTTGTGAAGGATCTTGTAAAGAATAAAGTAATCTCATAGGATCTGCACCTATTTTTTCCACAGCGTCATCAAACCAAATTGCGTTTCCTTTACTTTTATGCATCTCTTCTCCTTTTTCATCTTTTAGAGATTCATAACTAAAAAGAGATTTAAATGGTGTTTTTTCAGTTAACGTAATACTTGCCCAATACAATGCATTAAACCATCCTCTTGCTTGTCCAGGCATGTTCTCAGAAATTAAATCTGCAGGAAACCATTTCTTCCAATATTTTTTATCATCTAAATAATTCAATGTGGAAAAAGGAACAATTCCTGCATCAAGCCATACATCTCCAACATCTGAAATTCTTTTAACTTCTTTTCCACATTTAGAACATTTTATTTTTATTTCATCAATCCAAGGCCGATGTATTTCAGGCAATTTCTCAACCTTTTTTTTATCTATAGCTTTCTTTTTTAATTCATTTAAACTTCCAATAACTTCAACATGTTTACAAGAGCATTCCCATATTGGTAAGGGTAACCCCCAATATCTTTTTCTTGAAATAAGCCAATCACCCATGTTTTTGAACCATTCTTCTTGCCTAACTTTACCATATTTAGGATACCATTCTACATTTCTATTTTCTTTTATGAGTTTGTTTCTAATTCCACTAGATTTTATATACCATTCATCAACTAATCTGAAAACAAGTTCTTCTCCACATCTCCAACAATGAGGATATCTATGGTGATAATTTTCTATTTTATACACAAAACCTCTTTTTTCCATATCACTTAAAATTAATTTACTTACATCAGAATATTTCTTGTTGCTAAACTCACCAAAACCTTCTTCATATATTCCTGCTTCATTAAGAGGTGAAATTGCTGGAAGATTATTTTCTTTTCCAAGTTTGAAATCATCTGATCCACATCCTGGAGCAATATGAACAATTCCTGTTCCTTCTTCTTCAGAAGCTAAATCCCATAACACTACTTTATGAGGTGAATCTTTTTGTTCTTCAAAATTTGAATAAGGCATTTCATATTCTATTCCTTCCAATTCTTTTCCTTTTTTCTTTTCTAAAATTTTATATTTTTCTTTTATTTCATTTAATCTTTTTTCAGCTAACCAATATTTTTTTCCTTGAGCCTCTATTCTTACATAATCAATTTTTTTATTTACAGCAAGAGCTACATTTGCTGGAACAGTCCAAGGAGTTGTTGTGAAAATCAAGAAATACTCATAAGATTTTTTCTTTAATGGGAATTGCATGAATAATGCTTTATGTGTTACTTCTTTGTATCCCTCAGTTACAATATCATGTTTTGAACTTGCTGTTCCACATCTCCAGCACCATGGCACAGTATCTTTTCCTTTGTAAAGCCAACCTTTTTCAAAATAACTTTTTAATAAATACCAATTGTGTAAATTATTATCATCAGACATGGTGTAATAACTATTGTCCCAATCCATCCAATAACCCATTCTAATTGATTGTTCTGATTGTATTTTAGAAAACTTTTCAACTCTTTTCTTACAAGCTTTTACAAAATTTAAAATACCAAATTTTTCAATATCTTCTTTACTTTTTAATCCCAAAGTTTTTTCTTCTTCTCGTTCAACCCACAATCCTTGACAATCAAATCCATTTTGATATCTAATTTCATGTCCTTGCATTGCTTTGAATCTATGGAATAGATCTTTGTATGTACGACCCCAAGCATGATGAACTCCCATAGGATTATTTGCAGTTATTGGTCCATCAATAAAACTCCATGTTTTTTTCTCTTTATTTTTCTTTTTAAGTTTGTCAAATATTTTTTTCTTTTCCCAAAATTCTAAAACTTCTTCTTCTATTTGTTTAAAATCATACATTTTTAAAACTCTCCAAAAATTCTTTTTCCATAAAGTGTAATTTACTTGGAATAATTATACAAAAAGGTTTTTTAATTTTTATCTTTTTTAATTCTTTAATATTATTGTAGAATATTTTTTTGTGTTTTGTTCCTAAAGATTGACAAATTACAATTTTATTTAATTTTATTTTTTTATTTTTTGCAGATATCTCAAGTTGTTCTAATGCTTTTGAAAATTCAAGTCCAATATCAATTAAAATTAAAGTATGTGCATTTATTGATATGTTTTGTTGTAAGATTTCCATAAAACTTTCAGGAGTAAAATTCTTCTTCCATTCAGGCATACTTGCTATTTTTCCAAACTTATAAATTTGCAGTCCTGTTTCTGTTATCGCGTCTAGAATAGAAGATGCTTGAATTATTCTTATAGGAATTTTTTGTTTTTTTGCTTCTTGTATTAAAGAAACATGGGTTGTGGCAATTAATGGGCTTCCATAAACAAGGAGAGCAACATTTTTTTCTTTTGCTTCTTTAAGAATTTTAAAATTTTCAACAAATTCCCTATCTGCTAATTTGACTTTTTTTTGAATTAATTCTTCAATTTCTTCTTTTTCATAAGGCAAATTAATAGTGTAGTTTTCCAAATAAACAATTCTTGAATTTTTTATAGTGTTAAATGCTTCATATGAAAAGCCAGATTCATTTAAACCTAAACCAATTAAATATAACATTCAAAAGCAAGAATAAAAGGGATTTTAAAATTATGGATATAAATATTTAAAAATATTAATATTGGAATTTAAATATGAAAAATTTAGGAACCTTAATTTCTCAACCAATTTTTGAAGCAGAAAAATTGTGTAAGGAAAACGGATTAGAAGATATTTTTGAAATGACAAAAAAAGTATTTATGGTTATTTTTTATCCAATAGGTTTAGAATCAATAAATGAAGTCTCTGAAGTTGCAAATAGGGAAGAATGTAGTGAATATGAGGTGTTTAGACATTTTACAGATTCAAATAATACAAGTCCTAAAAAGGTAGATATTTTTTTTAAAGAATATCTTTTAGAAGGAAAAATTCCACATTGGATCACACAATCATGCCGGAATTATTTACGCTCTTAAATTTCTGCTTGTTACAATTGCAACAAATAAAAAACTGAAAAATAAAATATCTTTTTTTAAAATTAAACTGATAATGGTCCCAATTAAACTAACTAATATGATTAACTTAAACCATTTTTTTCCTTGCTTTAATTCCTCCTTTGTTATTTTAGCTAAATAAGAACCAATAGGAAAAGCTGAAATTAAAACTAAAATTCCTATGATTAATTTGATGATTTCTTGCATTGTCTAAAGTATATATTTATATTAATAAATTTATTTAAACTACAATTATTTTTTTATCAAATGCATTTTAGAGAAAAATGGTTTGAAGCTGTTGAAAGAAAAGGTTCTGTTTTATGTGCTGGGTTAGACCCTGCTGAATTTGAAATGGGAAGAGGTGAAAAAGGTTTGCCGAAAGGAGTTCATAAATTAAATTGGGCTTTAGGATATGTAGAGGCTGTAGCTCCTTTTTGTGTTGCTGTAAAACCAAATACCCAATATTGGAAAGGAGAATTTGATGCGGTAAACTTAAGAGAAATTACTGAATATGCACGAAATTTAGGTTTATTAATTATTGAAGATTCTAAATTAGCAGATATTGGCTCAACAAATGATGTTGGAATATTTCATGCTTCTCAAAGAGCTGATGCAGTTACAATTGCACCATACGCAGGGAATATGGAAGAGGTTGCAGAATTATGTAGAAAACATGGGATTGGAGCAATAACTATGTGTCTAATGAGTAATCCTGAATATGATATGGAAAAAAATATGTTTGTTGAAACAGGAGTTTTCGATTTATATGACTCTGCAGATGTTCTTGAAATTAATGGACTTCCACATACTAGAAGATACATGCAATTAGCACATGATGCAAATAAATTTGGTTTAGGTGGAATTGTTGTTGGTGCTCCGAGTCCTAAGAACCATATTACTGACGAAGAGTTAGCAAAGGTTAGAAAATGTGTTGATGATAGGATGGTTGTTTTGTCTCCTGGTATTGGTGCACAAGGGGGGAATGCTGAAGTACTTTGGAGATATTTTGGTGGAAATAATGTAATAGCAAATGTTGGAAGAGCAATGATGTTCCCTAAAGGTTCTAATTCACACCCTCAAGATCAAGCAGAAATAGCAGAAGCTTATAGGGATATATTAAATAAATTAAGATTATCAGCCTGATTTATTATATAAAAATTTAAAATCTCTTTTTCTTAGGTTTTATTATGGCTTATAATAAATATTTAATAGTTGCAAGTAAAAAAGACAAAGCAGGAATTAATATTACAACTAACCTTTCACAGTTTAGAAAAAATCCTTTGGTTTCATCTATTCAAAAACAAGATTCTGGTTTTGATTTTTATCTTATTGATGATGAAATAATTTTTACAGAAAATCTTGATATGGAAAAGATTAACAAATATGATTTTATTATTTTTGCTTCAAAACACAAATCAGAGAAAGGGGAAAAATCTTTGACTATTCATGCTCCTGGAAATTTTAGGCAAGCAGATTTTGGAGGGGAAACAGGAAAGATTTGTAAAAGTTCTGCGTTATTTCAAAAACAAATGTTTGAAAAACTTAAAGCAAATGCAGATAAATATGAATCAAAATATGATGTGACTTTAGAAGCAACTCATCATGGTCCTTTAATTGACAAGCCATGTGTTTTTATTGAAATTGGTTCATCAGAAAATGAATGGGTTAATAGGCAAGCAGGATTTATTATTGCTAAAACAATTAATGAAATAATCCAAGAGTTTAAAGA
>CAYMCN010000020.1:0-6541 GCA_964389155.1 Candidatus Woesearchaeota archaeon | reverse complement strand
TGAAGGTTCTGGAAGTGTAAGCTGGAGTGAATTATCAGGAATTCCTTCTGATCTTGGAGATGAAACAGATACACTACAAAGTGTAACTAATAGAGGTAGAATAACTACACAAAACATTCGTTCACCTAAGCTAGAGGATAATGATAATACAGGTTATTATGTAGATCCAAATAGTAACTCTTGGCTTTATAGAATTTATTCTTATGATATCAGATCCGATATTTTTTATGACCGGCAGAATACAGGTTATTATGTTGATCCTGCAAGTACTAGTAAATTTAATACAATTAATTTAGGAGGTGTTTCTAGAAGTAGTTGGCCTTCTGGAGTAAGTTGGAATGAAGTATCAGGAAAACCAAGTGGTTTTTCAGACAATACGGACAATGTTGGAATAACTTCCGAATCAGATCCAACTGTTACAAGTTCTGTAAAGGACGGAGTAAGTTGGAGTGAAGTAAGTGGTAAACCTTCTTTATATAGTGGAACATTAAAAGTTGAGATTAAAAAGATTTCATGTCCGAGTAATTATATAGGTGGATATACAGACATAAGATTCTGCATAGGAGGATCTTGTTCTAATTATGGAAGAACTGGAGAATGTACTTTTGTAGACTATATATGAAATAGTATTTAATTTTTAAAATCTAAAATATCATAATTAAACTAAAAATAATTCATTGTTTGTAAAACATACGATTTTTCCACAATAAACTATAAAAAGAAAAACCTTTTTCTTGAGTTATGAATGAAGCAAAAACCACAATAACAAAAGAAGATTTAATAATTGAAGCAAAAAATTTCTTTGATTCTAATAAAAGAGAACTTGGAGAATCAATAAGAAAAGGAAATAATGTAATTTATCTTGATTTTTTAAAACTTTCAGAATTTTCAACAAAACTTTCAGATGAAATAATTTCAAATCCAGAAGAAACTCTAAGTCTAATAGAATTAGCAATTGAAGAATCTGGATTAATTAACAATTCAAGGGTAAGATTATTTAATCTTCCTGAAAGTTTAAACTTAAAAATAAGAAACATTCGTTCAAGGCATTTGAGTGAGATTATTGTTATTGAAGGAATTATTCGTCAATCTTCAGATGTAAGACCTCAAGTTGTAAATGCAAAGTTTGAATGTCCTTCATGTGGCACTGTTATTTCTGTTTTACAAATCGAAAAAAAATTCAGAGAACCTTCAAGATGTTCTTGTGGAAGAAGAGGGAGTTTTAGATTAATGAGCAAAGAAATGGTTGATACTCAAAGATTGGTGATTGAAGAAGCTCCTGAATCTTTAGTAGGGGGAGAACAGCCAAAAAGAATAGATACTTTTGTAAAAGAAGATCTGGTTGAGCCAAAAATGGAGGAAAAAACAACTCCTGGTGCAAAAGTAAAAATTATTGGGATTTTAAAAGAAGTTCCTGTTCCTTTGAGCACTGGAGGATTATCAACAAGATTTGCACTTGCTGTCGAAGTGAATAATATAATTCCATTAGAGGAAACTTTTGAAGAACTTGATATAAGTGAGGAAGACGAAGAACAAATTCTTGAACTTTCTAAAGATCCTGAAATTTTTGAAAAACTTGCAGGAAGTATTACACCAAGTGTTTGGGGTTATGATGAAATAAAAAAATCTCTTGTTCTACAATTATTTAGTGGGGTAAAAAAAGTTCATGCTGATGGACAGAGAAGGAGGGGAGATATTCATATATTATTAATAGGTGATCCAGGTGTTGCAAAATCAGTAACTCTAAATTTTATGGCAGAAATTTCACCAAAAGGAAGATATGTTGTTGGAAAATCAGCATCTGGAGCTGGTTTAACAGCTACAGTTGTAAGAGACGAATATTTGAGGGGATGGAGCTTAGAAGCAGGAGCAATGGTTTTGGCGAATAGAGGGCTAGTATGTATAGATGAATTGGAAAAAATGGATTCTTCAGATAGAAGTTCAATGCATGAAGCAATGGAGCAACAGACAGTAACAATTTCAAAAGCAAATGTTCAAGCAACATTAAGGGCAGAAACATCTGTTTTAGCAGCTGCAAATCCAAAATTAGGAAGATTTGATCCTTATCAATCAGTCGCACAACAAATTGACTTACCTCCAACATTGATAAATAGATTTGATGTAATATTTACTTTAAGAGATATTCCTGATAAAGAAAAAGATACAAAAATTGCAAAGCATGTGTTGCATGAGCATAGAAAAGAAGGAAAAGATATGATAATACCAAGAGAACTTTTTAGAAAATATGTAGCTTATGCAAGACAGAAAATTGTTCCGAAATTAAGTGAAGAAGCAGTTGAAGAAATAGAAAAATTTTACGTTGATTTAAGAAACAGGCCTGTTTCATCAGAAAGTTCATTAAGGCCAATTCCAATTTCAGCAAGACAGCTTGAAGCATTAATAAGAATGTCAGAAGCTTCTGCAAAATTACGTTTAAGTAATGATGTAACTAGGGAAGATGCAATAAGAGCAATTGATATAATAAAATATTATTTGATGCAAGTTGGTTATGATTATGAATCAAAAACTTTTGATATTGATAAAATTTCAGGAATGACAACATCAAAAAGAAATAAAGCATTTGTAGTTAGAGATTTAATAACTCAACTTGAAAACAGATTGGGAAAATTAATTCCTATTGAGGAAATTGAAAAAGAACTTGAAGGGAAATTTAGCAAAGAAGAAATAGAAGACGCAATAAATGAGTTAATAAAACACAGTATAATTTATGAACCACGAAGTGGTTATGTACAAAAAATATAATAAAATAAAATGACTGATGAACAATTTAAAAGAAATATAGCATTCAAGTTTAGAATTGGGGATATTTTAAGTGGAAACCCAATAATAAATAATGAAAGATTTTCTTTTTTGGAATTGGAAAATAAAAGAGTTATTAGGGTTAATGTGGTGGGAAGTATTGTTGATAAATATGAAAATGAAGGTGAAAAAAATTATTCTTTTTTAACATTAGATGATGGTTCAGGACAAATAAAATTAAAATCTTTTGGAGATGAAATTGAAAAAGTAAAAAATGTAAGTCATGGACAGACAGTAATTGTTATTGGTTCTTTAAGATATTTTAACAATGAAATTTATATTTCTCCAGAAATTATAAAAGAACAAGATCCAAAATATCTTGTTTTAAGGAAAATTGAACTTGAGAAACAAAAACAAGAATTAGGTGGGGAATCTAATTTATCTGAAGCTAAAATTTCTAATGGGGATCAAACTAGTGAAAAAAATCTAAGAGATAAAATTATTGAATTAATAAAAAATTCTGAAAGTGAAGGTGGAATTGATACAGAAAAATTGATTTCAAGTTTAGGTGAATCTCAGGAAACAATAAATCAAGAAGTTCAAAAACTACTTGAAGAAGGAATTATTTTTGAACCACGTCCTGGAAAAATAAGGTGGTTAGGTTAAAAAAATAAAATAAAAAAATAAAAAAGTTTATTATTTACTATTTTGAAAAAGTATAGTCACCAACTAAACCAGTTGCAGTCCCAGCAGCAGTTGCCTCAACAAGAGCACCATTAACAAGACTAAAAAATACGCCACCAATTACAGCACCCCATCCACCCAACTTAACAGCATGATTATCTGCCCATGGATGTATGCCTTCCCCAAATTCTGCATCATATCTATTTCCTGTTATTACATGAGTAGCACCATTAACTATTCTTCCGACTTCGCTTACAGCTCTTCCTGTTAAATCATACACCCCTTCAAAACCATTATTTCCAATATCTTTAGCTCCACCAATTACAAAACTAACTGGTGCTCCAAGAGTTTCAATAGCAGCATATTTTAAACTTCTTTCACCAGAATTGGCAACATTAGCACCTCCAATTGTAAGTGCAGAAGCTAAAGCAGGAATAACAAGTTTTGTTCCAAGATTTTTCATTTAATTCACCTCCTTTCAATTGAATTATTTATAAAAAGAAAATCTAACTTATAAGGTTTTATATACAAAATTATAACTATTAAAAATTATTCATTATTTTCTTGTTGAAATTTTTGAATTTCCAACATAGTAGCAATTTTATCATGTACCATCCCACGAAATTCTTTAAATTTTTCTAAATCTAATGGATTTTCAGCAATATATTTTGATATTCTATTGTCACTTTCATCTAACCTTTTTTTTCTTGGTTGTTCAAAAAAAGAATTAAATTCACTTTTATCATAGAAACCATTGCCAAAATAAGGAGCAACAAATTGTTGGGGATTTTCAGCTGCATACTTTATAACTTGCATAGCAGGTTTTCCATCATCTGTAAGTATTCCTAAATCACCATCATAAGCCAAAGTTAATTCCCAAAGACAATTTGAATCAGGTTCTTCTGTTCTTCTCAAAACAGCATAATACTTCTCAATTCCAAAACCATTATCTTCTTCAACATAAAATGTACAAGTTCTTTCTGAAAAAGTTTCAGTACATCCATTTAAAGGATGTTCACGTTTTAACCAAGGTAACATCTCTAATGTTTTAACAGGTAATGATACTACCATAGAAGTAAGATCAAGAACTTCATCTGCTGCTCTTATTGGAATACCACAAGAAGGTAAAAATGCAAGTAAAAAAGTAGAAGCTAAAGCTTTTTTTCTAAAAGAAATTCTTTTTTCTAAACTCATTTTATTGATTTAAACCAACTTTAAGTGATTGGTTAAACTTTATAATGGAAGATATGTAATCAAGAAATTTTTCACGTAGTTGTTTCATCTTGTTAGAATCTAATAATCCATCTTTCATTAATTTCTGATTACATTCTTCACCCACTTTATTTGTAAATCTTCCATTTTCATCCCTAGTCAAAGGAAGATATGTTTCATAAGGTGGTATTGAATCGTTAAAAGAATCATTTTCACCAAAAACATAATGAAATCCATATAAACAATCTTTGTCACTTGGAATTATTGCTATTTCTAAAGTTCTTACATCTTTTGTTGATCCCCCTCTTTCTTTCATTTCTCTTTTAAGTCCCATTGGGTTTGCTGCAAAAAATTGAACATTTTTCCCATCAATATTTGCTTCCTGTGCAATTGCACATAAATCATAAAGATTTCCCATTGGAGATTTAAATTTAAAACATTTCCTCAATCCAATTCCCCTATCCTCACCAGAAATTAAACCATAAACAGTATTCAAAACACTGTTTTCAGGAGGTATGTAATTTTCTTGTGCAGAAACACCACAAGGAATAGCAAAAATCATAGAAGCCAATGCTATTTTCTTTAGAGACAATCTTTCACCCCTCATAATAATCTATGGAATTAATACTTATAAGTTTAATTATAATGAAAAATATATTCAAATTTCATAAATTATTTTTTCTTCCAAACATTCCAGTTCTTACTATTAAACCAATAAGTAATTCCTATTATAGCAATTAATCCTATCAAAGAAATAATAAATCTAGTCATTTGTCTAGCATTTAATGAAGGCCAAACAACATAATTCATTCCCCCTTAAGAAGTAAAATCAAGAGTTTCTCCTAAGGAAATATGAGATAACCGAAAAAATTTTTTCTCTCTAGGTTTTTTTTCTTTTAAAAATCTTAAAACATCATTCTCAGTACGAAGTTTAGATATTTGAGAGTAATATGGGTGAGTTTGATCTGTACATGCAGTAGTCATACTAAAAAAGAAAATAAAGAATTTATAAAAATTTATATAGTGTATTTTTAAAAGATTTATATGGAATATGAAAAACTTCTTGATGAAATATATGAAAAAGTAAAGCAAGTTAGCACTAATAGTGCGAGGTTTGAGATACCTAAAATAGAAGGTCATTTTGAAGGAAAAAAAACAATTATAACAAATTTTTCTCAGGTTGTAGATTATATAAGAAGAAAACCAGAACATTTACAGAAATTTCTTTTGAGAGAACTTGCAACTTCTGGACAAATAGAAGGTGGAAGATTGGTTTTAAATATAAAAGTTCCAAGCACAAAAATAAAACAAAAGATAGATGAATATGTTAAAGAATTTGTTTTGTGCAAAGAATGTAAAAAACCAGACACAGAATTACTAAAAGAAGATAGATTACTTTTTATTCATTGCTTGGCTTGTGGAGCTAAACATTCTGTAAGAAGTAAAATTTAAGGTGGTAATTCTTCAAGAGCTTTGGCAAGTTCAGATGTAAGATTTCCTAATATTATCACATCTTTAAGAGAATTTTTGGCATCTTCTTCTAAAGGCCCTTGATATCTTATATCAACTATGCCCCTATCTGATAATGTTTTAAGTCTTTCTTCTGTTATAGCTTCATCACCCCAATAATGTCCATAAAAACTAAAAATTCCCCATCTCTTTTTCTCACGAGCGGGAAAATCAAATGCAAAAGCAAAGTAAGTGTCTCTTGGTCTTTCCACCTAAATCTATTTTTATTAATTATTTTTAAATATTTGTATTGCAAAAAAGTTTCCCCCACAGATAAAAAACCTTATAAAACAAACTTTCTTATGCTGATAATATTAAATCAAAAAAGGAGGAAAAAAATGGTAGAAGGATATTGTGTTGTATGTAAGGATAGCGG
>CAYMCN010000019.1:0-7234 GCA_964389155.1 Candidatus Woesearchaeota archaeon | reverse complement strand
TCTGGCATAAAAGAGCTGCAAGTATTTTAAAGCAATTATACAAAAGAAAAATTGTTGGTGTAAATAGATTAAAGACAAAATATGGAAGTAAAAAAAATAGAGGATATCAACCAGAGAAATTTATAAAAGCTGGTGGAAAAATAATTAGAACAATTTTTCAACAATCTGATGAAGCTGGTTTAACAGAGATTATAAAATCCAAAAGAGGTACTAAAATAAAATCAGGAAGACAGCTTACAAAAAATGGTAAAGAATTTTTGGATGGTATTAAATAATGGGAATTAAAAATCAAAACAAAAAAACAAAACTTGCAAAAGCTGCAAAAAAAACAAAATGGGCTCCTGTTTGGGTTGTTTTGAAAAAATTTGGTGTGGGTAAAAAAATTCATCCTTCAGCAATCACAAAATATAGAAGAAGCTGGAGAAGAACAAAACTTCATATTAAACCAAGAAGACAAAAAAAATCACACTTTGGATAATTAAACAATGGCTGATAAAAAAACAGAAACTAATAAACTTGAAAGAGAATATGTTATTCCTTTAAGAGATAAATGGAAAAGAGTTCCACGATATAAAAGAGCTAACAAAGCAATAAAGGCAATAAAAGAGTTTTTAGTAAGACATATGAAAATAAGAGATAGAGATTTGAAAAAAATAAAAATTGATAAATATTTGAATGAAGAAGTTTGGTTCAAAGGAATAAAAAAACCTCCTGCAAGAATTAAGGTCAAAGCATCTAAAGATGAAAAAGGAGAAGTAAAAGTAGAATTATCTGAAATGCATGAAAAATTAAAATTCAAAAAAGCAAGAGAAGAAAAAAGAGAGCAAAAAGCAACTGAAATGGCTGAAGGAAAAGTTAAGGAAGTTGAAAAAGAAAAAACTGATGCTGAAAAACCAGTAGATAAAAAAGAAGAGGAAACAAAAAAAGAAGAAGCGAAAGAAAAGAAATCAGCTGTTGTTGAAGCTGGGCAAAAAATGGCAAAAGAAAGTGCAAAAAAAACAAAGCATGAAGTTGGTGGAAAAACAAAGCAACCAAAACACAAACAAAGAAAAGCGTTAGCTAAATAATTTTTTATAATAAAATAATATTATCATCTCATAGTAGTTACAAAATAGAAAGATTTATAAAGAATATATTTATAGAAGGAATATAGTTAAAATGTCAGATCAAAATAAACAATTAAAAGGAAATGATTTATTTCCTGCATTAGATGAACAAGAAAAAAGATTAGAAAAATTAGGATTATTTCCTGTATTTCTTTATCCAGAAAGTATTGGTGATTCTGGTCCGGTTAGAGAAGCACTTGCATATTTAAGACAAAATTTATGGCAAGACGAAGGTCTTGCATGTCTGCTCGGAAATGAAAGAGATATAGGAAAATATGTTGTTCATAATGGAACAATAGCAATTGTGACTGGTAAAAGACAAGTTTATGTTGGCTGTGTCAATGAAAAATTGATAGATGAATTAGTTAGGTTGGGATATGGACAAGATACAGAAGGAACATTAGAAGTTCCACATTCAAGAGATTCTAAAACATTTTTAAGGAATATCACACTTCCAGAAATAAATCCTAATGGAAGTGTAACACAAGCAGGAGATGCATATGTTAATAGGATTCTTTCACTTGAACAAGATCTAAGGGATCTCCACAAAAGGACAGCTTAATCAAAGACTTTAGATTGATTTCGGTTTTTCTATTTATAAAATCTATTTTAAGATTTTTCCTGTTTCTTCATACCATAAATACAAATCAAGTTCTCCTAAATTTGTATTTGTTTTTTCTGATATTTTTTTAAGAATTTTTTCTACTTCCAGATATTTCTTTGGAGTTAAAGATTTATTTTTCAAAGGTTCAATTAAATCATTCTTTACAAGTAAATCAACAATATGGAAATCAATTATTGCAATATTTTTGTAACCAATATTTCTTAAAAAATGACTTGATTCTTTAAACCCAATTCCTTTAATATTTTTTACAAGCCAATCCCTCATTTCATTCTCTGTTTCAAAAGCAATTAAAATTTCTTTTATATTGTCTTTGTATTTTCTTGCTTCAAAAATAAATTTTGCTCTTGCATTAGGAAATCTATGTCCAAGTTCAGAAAGTTTTTTTGCAAGTTCTTCTTCTGTTAAATTTCCAAACCCATCTTGTATTTCATTTTGAATTTTAATTCCACCTTGTGCTGAAAAATTAGCTGTCAAAAGACAAAAGCATAATTCCTTAAACAAATCCTTTGAAGACTTTTTTCCAAGTTCTTCAAATTCTTCCATTTTTTTATCAACAACTTTTTTCATAGAACTTTTTTTCAAATCTTCAACTATTTTAACAAGTTTATTCATTTTATCTTTTTAATTTCTTCAATTAACTCATCTTTCTTCTTTTTACTTGTATAAGTTTTTCCAAATCTAACTAAAGTAGAATTCACTTTATTCCAATATTTTTTAGAAAATAATTCCTTTAAATCTTCTTCAATTTTTTCTGGTTTCTTATTTTTTGTCCAATTCAATTTTTGAGAAATATAAGAAACATGGGTATCAACACCGATTCCATCGCCACCAACTTCCGAAATAAAAACATTTGATGTTTTTCTACCAACCCCTGGAAGTTTAATTAATTCTTCTATTTTATTTGGAACTTTTCCATGATAATCTTTAATAATTTCTTTAGAACAATTTATGATATATTTTGATTTATTTCTATAGAAATTAATTGGTTTTATTATTTTTTCAACATCTTTTAACTTTGCATCTGCTAATCTTTTTGGAGAAGAATATTTTTTAAAAAGTTCTTTAGAAACAGGGATTGTTTTTTCGTCCCTTGTTCTTGCTGAAAGTATTATAGAAATAAGAATTTGCCATTCACTTCTCCATTTTTCAGCAGCAAGCCTCATTTTAGAACTATTTTTTTTCATAAAATTAAGTTGCTTCAAGACTTTTTTCTGATTCATCTTAAAATAAAAGAATATATGTTTTTAATATTTTTATTAACAGCCAATATCTCCTTCAATTAAGCAACCAATAGAATTAGGATCTAGTTTGGGTATTCCTGGTTCAGAACCTGTTGCAATATAATCTTCAACATTTGTTGCATCCCATTCATGTTCATGATTCCACATTGTCCAAAAATATCTCCATTCATTCCACCCTATTCCTAAATGTTTGACATAAACTTCATTTTCAGCAAGAATTTTTCCAACTTTTCTTCCAGTCATACAAGGAGTGCTATAACAATAAACAATAAACTCGGTATCTGGATTTCGCTCTTCTATTTTTTTAAACTCCCCAACTATTCTATCCACTGCACCATAATCTGAATTATCCCTATCTTTGTAAGCAGGAATATTAATTGCTCCAATTATATGTTCTTCTTCATATTCTTCTTGACTCCTAAGGTCAACAAGGACTACATTTGGATCTTCACCTATATGTTTTCTTAATCCATGGGGGCTTACGTGAACTGCATTCTCAGTCAAATAAAAATCTTTTATTAATCTTTCTTGACTTGGAGTTTGTAATTTTAGAATTGTAAAAGTTGTGAAACTTCCTGCTATTACACTTAAAATTATTATTAAGATTGCAATAACTATGACAGATTTTAATTTTAATTTCATTTTAATAGTTAAATGAAAGTATATTTAAATTTATCTAACATAACACTTTTATATTCCTATTAATTAAGTGAAAAATGAATTTAGAAAAAGTGAAACAGCAAAAGTCAATGAAAGAGCTTTTGGAATTTTCAATCATAAATATTGACAAATCTTCTGGACCAACATCCTTTAATATTTCAGATTTTGTTAGAAAGTCTCTTAAAGAAATTGGAGTAAGAAAAACTTCACATTTTGGAACTCTTGATCCTAAAGTTACAGGAGTTTTGCCAATAGCATTAAATCGTGCATGTAAATTGACTGGATATTTTTTAGGAGAAGATAAGGAATATATTGGAATAATGAGAATTCATAAAGATATTTCTTTGGAAGAAATTGAGAAAGCAATTAAAGAAAAGTTTTTGGGGAAAATAATTCAAAAACCTCCTGTAAAATCAAGAGTTAAAAGACAAGAAAGAGAAAGAGAAGTAAAAAAATTCAAATTACTTGAAAAAAATAATAAAGATATTTTGTTTCATGCAGAAGTTCAAGGTGGAACTTATATAAGAAAGCTTCTAGACGATCTTGGAAAAGAATTGGGAATTGGAGCTCACATGCTTGAATTACGAAGAATTAGAGCTGGAATTTTTAAGGAAAATGATAAAAAATATCCATCTGTAAATTTACATGATTTTCAAAATGCTATTGATGAATATAAAAAAGGAAATGAAAAATTTCTTAGAGAAATTTTAATTCCTGCAGAAGAGGCTTTAGAACAAATTTTTGAGTTTGTTGAAATTAAAAAAGAAAGTTTAGAAAAACTTTTTACAGGAAAACCAATACTTAATGAAGACTTAAAAAAACGTGAAAAATTTGAAGATAATAAAATTATTTGTGTTTTCTCAGAGAAAAAATTCATTGGGATGTATGAAGTTTTAAATGAAAGTCATGTTTTTGCAAAGCCAAAATTTGTTTTGCAACCTATAAAAGCTTAAATAATTAATTTAACTAATAAATATATGTCCTTAAAAGATATTCAAAAACAAGTTAATGATTGGGTTGAACAATATAAAATTGCATATTGGAAACCTCATGAAATTCTTACAAGATTGACTGAAGAAACAGGAGAATTAGCAAGAGAAATAAATTATATTTATGGGCCTAAAAAAAAGAAATCAACAGAAGAACTAAAAGAAATGGGTGATGAAATGGCAGATATCATATTTACTTTATGTTGTTTAGCTAATTCTCAGAAAATTGATTTAGATGAATCTTTCAAAAATATCATGGATAAATGTTATGGAAAGGATAAAGATAAATATGAAAGAAAATGAGACATTTTGTTTATTTTTCAAAAAAGGCAAGAACTTCTGGAAATTTTGATTTAAATAATTTAATGAAAGCGGGAAGAATGGATATTGCATGTCAAGTAGTTATTATGGCTTTTTTTGTTTCTCACCATACCAGAGATGATGTCAAATTGCACCTTGTTTTTTCTGGAAGTCCAGATCCTGTAAAACATTTAGAAATGTTTCCTGGAAAAAATTTTATGGATGATGATGAAAAAAGAATTGATATTAGTAAAAAAGATATTGCAGGATTAATCAAAAAAATGCTCTATAAATATAAAAAAGGAGAAAAAAGAGAAGTGGCTCCAGGTTATTTTATTGAAAAAAAGAATTTTATTAATGTCATCGAAGAACTTCAAGAACAAGGACATGAAATTTTTATTCTTGATAAACGTGGAGAAGATATAAGAAAATTAAAAGATTCAGAATTGAAAAATCCTGTTTTTATTATTGGAGATCAAGAGGGGATTCCTAAAAAAGAGTTGAAATATCTTAAGAAAATTGCAAAAAAAATAAGTGTTGGAAATCAGATGTATTTTGCAAGCCAAACTGTTACAATTGTTAACAATGAACTTGATAGAAGAGAAATTTAATCAATGCAAATAGTTATTTCTTTCTTAATCCTTAAAAAAACTAAATATTCTATCTCTTCACACTTAACACCAAGTTTTTGCAAAATCTCAAACTCTCTTTCAAATTCCTCTGGAGCTTCTTGAATAGTTGCTTCATCAAAAAATTCTATTATTTTATTCACCATCTTTATTATAAGCCCTCTTTTAAAGAGGGCGGAATTGGACAAAGGGTTTTACAAACTTGCTTTGTAAATATGAACCCTCTTAAATTTAAGAGGGCTGGAAGGAACTAAAACGATGTTAATTTTCAAAATTATGAATAATTTACTTTATAAGTCAATTGTGAAAAAACACTACAGAACAAATGTATAGAATTTTGTTTCACAAACCTTTTAAATGAAAATAATTTGTTTTTCGGATGAAGATCGTCTTCACCCCTGATTGGTTTATTAATAATGATGTGTTAATTGGGGTTGTAAGTTTCATGGTCTTATTTTTATTCTTTCTTTTTTCTGTAAAAAGTTATACACTAAGTAGGAAAAAAAGTATTTTGTATCTTGGTATTGGTTTTCTTTTAATTGCTCTTGGAGAGCTTTCAACTATTTTAACAAAAATAGTTCTTTATTATGATGCTGGAATTATACAAAAAATAGGGCAAGCTGTAATAACTTCTCAAATTATAAGCACTGTTGATATTTTTTATTATGTTGGTTTTTTCTTTAACAGATTTTTAACACTTTTAGGATTTTATTTAATATATATGATTCCTTCAAGTAAAAAAAGGTCAATTGATTTTTTCTTTAAAATATATTTGATATTCATTGTCTCATTACTAAGCCATAATTTATATTACATTTATCATCTAACTGCATTAATTTTATTGGTCCTAATAATGACTAATTGTTGTATGATATACAGAAAAGAAAAAATACTTAACACTAAAATCTTAATTATCGCCTTTTCATTATTGGCAATGAGTCAAGCAATATTTTTATTTTCAAAACTGAATTATCTTTATGTCACAGCGCAAAGCATTCAATTAGTAAGTTATATAATCTTATTCATACTTATGGTAAAAATATTGAAAAATGGAAAGAAAACGAAGCAGAATGGACATAATGCATGATATGCTAAAAATTACTCGAGATAAAGGCGGAAAAATTAAAAAAACTCATTTAATGTACAAGGCAAATTTATCCCATAAACAAATGAAATTATATCTTGAGGAATTATTCAAAAATAAACTTCTTGAAAGTAAATCTATTGAAATGAAAGAGTTAATTCATATAACCAAAAAAGGCCAGAATTTTTCTATTAAATATACTCAGATTAAGGAATTTGAAAGAACTTTTGGACTTTAATTCTATAAAAATATAAAAACTCTTTTTTATTCTGATTGATATGAAAAAATCTGTAAGACTTTATATTGATGGAACTGTGCAAGAGGTTTTTTTTAGAAGTTTTATCAAAGAAAATGCTGAGAGATATAATGTAAAAGGTTTTACAAGAAATCTCGAAGATGGGAGAATTGAAATTTTTCTGGAAGGAGATAGTAATGATGTAAATAAAGTGATTGAACTTTGTAAAAAAGGACCAAAACATTCTCAAATTAAAAATGTGGAAATAAAGCCAGAAACTTTTCAAAGTTTTAAGAGCTTTAAGGTTTTACATATTTGATGTTGATTATAAAATGAAACTAACAAAAGAGGATAAATCACTAATA
>CAYMCN010000018.1:0-7492 GCA_964389155.1 Candidatus Woesearchaeota archaeon | reverse complement strand
AATTATGAGAACTTCTGCTAAAACAAGTCCTGAATGTTCTTTAGATGAATTAATTTTTTATTCTTATCTAAAATCTTTTTATCCTCTTTAATCTTAGTAATTGTCTGATCATATGGTGTTTGAGTATTATGAATATCAATCTTTTCCATAATCCTATTTAGAATAAGCATTTTATAAGGTTTTGGTAACCTAAACTTTAGTTTGTATGGGCACGGAGGGAATCGAACCCCCACATTTCCGGCTGGAGCGGAAGACACTACCATTATGCTACGCACCCATTTAATTTAACAATTAATTAAGTTTTTAATGCTTTTCTATGATAACTTTTTATATTGTTTTTGTTTAAATTAATTATGAAAAAAGTAATTTTGGACACAAATTTTATCCTTACTAGTGTGAAACAAAAAATAGATTTTTTCGAAGAAATAAAGTTTATGGGAATGAAAATTTTAATTCCAGAACAAGTTATAAATGAATTAAAAATAATTGTAAATTCAAAGAAAAAACTTCATTTTAGAGAAGATGCTAAACTTTCTTTAAAATTTCTTGAAAAAGAATCTTTTAAGAAAATTGATTTATCAAAATATGGAAAAAATACTGACAAAGGAATAAAAAATTTTGCTGAAAAAAATAAAGATATTATAGTTGCTACATTAGATAAAGAATTAAAAAATAAAATAAAAAACTCAAAATTAGTTATTAGAGAAAAAAAGAAGTTAGAAATTATATAATTTTTTATAATAATACTTAAATACTTATATAAGAATTATTTTTTATGACTGGATTACAAGAGTTAACAAAAAGAACAACAATCACATTTCCTGGAAGTATTGATGCAAGAGCAGTATTAGAATTGTTTAAGCATATTTCAAAAGAACTTGGTAACAATACAAGACTATATGGAAATTTTTCTGGTTTTTTCAACTTTTCGTGCGGATCATCTGATGAAAGATATGTTTCAGAAATGAGTGGAAATATTGTTCAAAGAGGAATAACTGCGGTGAATTTTTCTCTTTTAAGAGATGAAAACAATATTTTAGGAGGGTTTTCTGGTTTAAGATTTAATACTCTTCCAGGATATGATTTAGAAAAAGTTAACCCAAGAAAATTAGAATTGTATGATGAAATAAGATATTATCTAGATAATTTTTTCCATTCAGATATTTAAATAATATTTCTAATAAATATTCTTCAAAAACCTTTTTAAACCAATTTTGATTAATTTTTAAGAACGTTCTAATTAAAATGTTTTATTTAACTGAAATCGAAGATTATGTAAGGGTTGAACCTAAGCTGTTTGGCTTGGCAACAATTGACGCTGTTGACAAACAACTTAGAGAAACTTATGCAGATTATTATGATAAAGAAGTTGGAAAAGTTGTTTCAGTAATTGAAATTTTAGAAGTTGGAGAAGGTGTTATTATTCCTGGTGATGGGGCAGCGTATTATAATTCAAAATTCAAGTTGTTAACATGGAAACCTGAAATTCATGAACTTGTTTATGGAACAATTTCGGAAATAGCCACATTTGGTGCTTTCATGGATCTGGGAGTTATGAGAGGGATGATTCATATTAGTCAAACAATGGATGATTTTGTTAGTTTTAGTAAAACAAATTTACTTGTTGGAAAATCTTCAAAGAGAAGTTTAAAAAAAGGAGATTTATGTTTGGCAAGAGTTGTTGCAATAAGTCATAAAGGTGAAGGTGTAAAAATCGGTTTAACAATGAGGCAACCAGGACTTGGAAAACTTGAATGGTTTAAAGAAGAAAAATTAAAAAAACAAAAAGATGCTAAAAAAGCATTAAAAACAGAACAAAAATCTGTAAAAGGAGGAAAGAAAAAATGAAATTACAGGATATGAAAGGTATGTTTAAAGGAATTTTTAATTCTGTTTTTTTTGAGTTTGAAGAAATTTTTTCTCTTGAACCAAAAGAAAGGAAAAATTTTAAAGTTGAATTAGACAAAGAAGAATTCAAAAAATTAATGGCTGGATTTTATACTTTAAGTGCTGCAAGAAGAAATGATATGGAAAGTAGGGCTGAAGAATTAGGAGATGAAATTGTAAGTATAGAAAGAGATGGAATTCCTCAAGAAGGGGATGATAATTATGAAATCTATATGGAAAAAACAGAAGGGTTAAGGAACTTAAGGGAAGTACATGAAATAGAAAGAGGTGTTTCTGGAATGATTAGTGATGTTTTAGAGAGGGTAAATAGAACATATTAAAATGGCAAAACAAAAAGCATGTAAAATTTGCAATAGAATTTACGAAGGAGAAAAATGCCCTAGTTGTGACTCTAAAGAATCAACAGAAAGTTTTAAGGGAAAAATTATTGTTATGAATCCTGAAAAATCAGAAATTGCTAATAAATTAAATATAAAAGAAAAAGGAAATTTTGCAATTAAAACAAGATAATTCCAAAGCCAAAATTAAAAATTTTAGCTGCATTTTTTAAAATCAAAAAACAATGGAAAATTTTAAAGTAATAGAAGAAAAAGAAAATCCTTTATTTAATAGAAAAGAAATTCAATTTGATGTGCAAGCAAAAATTTCTCCAAGCCGTATAGAAATTGGAAAATTAATTTCGGAAAAATTCTCAACTCAAATTGAAAATATAAAAATAAAAGACATTCATGGAAGGTTTGGTTCAAACACTTTTAAGGTTACTACATTTATTTATGGTTCTGAACAAGATAAAAATAAAGTAGAAATAAAAAAGAAAAAAGATGAAAAATTAAAGGAAGCTGTAGCACCAGAAGTTATACCTGAAAATAAAGATTTAGAGGTCAAAGAAGAATCAAGTGAAGCTCCTAAAATATCTCCTGAAGATAATAAAACAGAAGAAAAAGTTGAAGAAACTAAGGAAGAATCAAAAAAAGATTCTCCAAAAGATGAAGATCAAAAAGAAGTAAATTCTGAAAACTAAAATGGTAAAGAAAAAAGCAAAAGTAGTAAAAAAAGGGAAAAAAGCGCATAAAAATAAGCCAACAAGTAAGAAATATTCAAAATACAAAATTGAAGGTGATAAAATTACAAGAGAAAGATTTTGTCCAAGATGCGGTCCTGGAATTTTTTTAATGAATTCAAATAAAAGGCATTATTGTGGAAAATGTCATTATTCTGAATTTGAAACAAAAGATAAAGAAGTTGCTAAAGAAGAAAAAGCTTCTTTAGATAAGAAATAATTATAAAATTCTTCAAACTTTAAGCAAATAATTAATAAAAAGTGTTCTCTTTATTTGAAGAATTTTTTGAATATAAACCCTAGGAGGTCTTCAAATCAAAAAAATAGATGACTTGAAGATTCTCCCGGGAAAAAGAGGTGATAGAAAACATAATATCTCTAACTATATAAAGCTTTGGGTTTTGTTACTCTTGAAGAATGACGAGACGTAATCAGTATTTAGTAGTAATTTGCTAACCTTTGTTTTTAGGCACTACTTTGCCCTTCTTCTAATAATTTGCCCATTAACGTTACCGTAATTTCAAGAGATTCTCTTACAGAATGTTGTAATTCAGATTTTTTTAATTGCTTAAGTGCATGATCTCTTATAACTCTAATATCTTCTTTATTCATTTCGACTAATTTATCAGGGTCTAATTCACAAAGTCCTGGGAATAGTATTATGAATCCTTCTATCTGCGCCTTCATCAAGATAAACTCCTAAAGGTCTTGGATAAGCAAATACAGTATTTCCATATTTTAAAGTTTCCATTGTATTTTTAATATTATTTCTTGTTTAAAAATATGCTTATATTATAGAATATAATTCAGCAAATTTATAAATTCTTTTAACATAAAAGAATTATGGAAGAAAAAGGGGAAAAATTACAAATATCAAACAAACAAGAGCAAATCCATGACATAATTTTCAGCAAAGAAATTGGATGGAAGGAAATTATTTATGATTTGATAAATACAGAGCAATTAAATGCTTGGGATATTGATATAAATACTTTAACAAACAAATATTTGGAGAAAATCGAAAAACTAGAAGAAGAAAATTATTTTGTTTCAAGTAAAGTTCTTTTGGCTGCTGCACTTCTGCTAAGAATTAAATCAGAAGTCTTGTTAAATCAATACATAAAAAGTATAGATGAAATTCTTTTTGGAAAAAAAGAAGAAACTAAGAAAAAATTTGAAATGATTGAGCTTGATGAAGAAATTCCTGAGCTAATTCCAAGAAGTCCTTTTCCAAGACTTAAAAAAGTCACATTAAATGAATTAGTTGAATCATTAAATAAAGCAATAATTACAGAAGGAAGAAGAATTAAAAAAGAAATAGTAAAAAAAGATGCTTTGAGAGAAACTTCAATTTCACTCCCAAAAAAGAAATATATTGTAAATGACAAAATAAAAGAAATTTATGAAAAATTAATTGATCATTTTCAAGAAGATAAAGAAAGGAAAAAAATCTCTTTTCATAAAATTGTTGGAAATGATAAAGAAGAAAAAATAATTTCATTTCATTCTTTATTGCATCTAGAAAATCAAAAGAAAATTTGGCTTGAACAAGATGAACATTTTGGAGAAATTCATGTTTGGATGAAAAAAACATATTTCAAAGAAAATCCAAATCATTTTGCAGATTTAATTGATGAAGATTAATCTTAAAAACAATCTATCTTTTTTTATTTTATGAAACTTGCTGTTTTATTTTCAGGAGGAAAGGACTCAACTTATGCTACTTATTTAGCAAAGCAAAATAGGTATGAATTAACTTGTTTAATTTCCATTTTATCAGAAAATAAAGAAAGTTTTATGTTTCACACTCCTTCCATTGAAAAAACGAAATTTCAAGCAAAAGCGATGAATATTCCTTTAATAGTTCAAAAAACACATGGGAAAAAGGAAGAAGAATTAAAAGACTTGGAAAAAACAATAAAAAAAGCAAAAGAAAAATACAAAATTGAAGGAATTATTACTGGAGCAGTTGAATCAGTTTATCAAGCTTCTCGAGTTCAAAAAATCTGTGATAAACTTGAATTAGAATGTTTTAATCCTTTATGGCAAAAAAACCAGCTTGAACTTTTAGAGGATTTAATAAAAAATAAATTTGAAGTTATAATTACAAGTGTTATGGCTTATCCTTTTAATGAATCTTGGTTAGGAAGAAAAATAGATAAAAAGTTTATTAGAGAAATTAAAGAATTAAATGAAAAATATAAAATAAATCCTGCAGGAGAAGGTGGTGAATTTGAAACTTTTGTTTTTGATTGTCCTTTATTCAAAAAATCTTTAAAAATTAAGGATAAAAAAATCTTTGGTGAAAAAAATTCTTGGAGCATGGAGATTGATATAAAATGATTCTCATAATAAACATCTGCAAAGAAAAATTACATGAATTAGAATTTGTAAAACCTATTGAAGATGTTTTAAGTAAAAATAAAATAAAATTCAAAACACATCACTATTCTAAAATCTTAAAAAAAGATTTACTTGTAGATAAAATTATTATTTGCGGAACAAGTTTGAAAGATAATAATTTTTTAGAAAATTTAAAGTATTTTAAATGGTTGAAAAATTTTGACAAACCCGTTTTAGGAATTTGTGGAGGCTCTCATATTATAGGTTTAATTCTTGGAAATAAATTAAAAAATAAAAAAGAAATAGGATTAAAAGAAATAAATGTCAAAAAAGAATTTCTAGGGATTAAAGGAAAAAGAAAAGTATATCATTTGCATAAATTTTATTCATTACCTGAAATTTTTAATCATCAAAATTTCTATGCAACATTATTTCATCCAGAAGTTAGAAATAAAGAAATGATTAGAAATTTTTGCAATTTATAATCTTAAAATACTTTCTTTTCCTGTTTTCATAATTTTAATTTTAAATTTTTTCTTTTTGACTTCTTCTTTACCAACAAATATTACTTTTTTAATTCTATAGGCATTTGCATATTCTAAAGCTTTGGAAGGTTTTCCATAAAATAAAGAAACACTTTTTCCCCTACTTCTTAATTTTTTAACAAGATTTATTGCTGATTTATCTTGATCTAAAGACACTACAAGAGTTTTCTCTAAATCCAATATCATATTTGTAACTATTGCAAGTCTTTCAATACTAACTCCAAAACCAATTGATTGGACATTATTAAACATATAAGCTCCTCCTCCACAAATAGTTTCTTTTATCTTTTTTGTTTTAACCTCAAAAACAGTTCCATTATAATAACTTAAACCTCTAGCTAAAAAAGGAGCAAAAATAATCTTTAATCCATAATAACTACAATATTTTTTTAATTCTTCTATTTCTGAGTATGTTTTATATCTCTTAAAATAACATTCTTTTTGTTTAAAAATATCTAAGATTTTTTCAGCTTTGTATTTTTTAAGATTATTTTTAACTTCACTTTCTGAAATTTTATCTAATTTATCTATTTCTCTTATAACTTCTTTAAAATATTCTTTCTTTACTCCCTGTTCTTCAAGAATTTCATTTAGTAATTTTTTATTATTGAAATAAAATATTGCATTGATCTTTAGTTTTTCAAGAATTTCTTTTATTGAACTTAAAACTTCTGCTTCATCTTTTAATGTTGATCCAATTATATCTGCTTCACAAGTAATAAATTGCCTAGATCTATTTCCTTTAACAGGCTCATCTCTAAATACAGGACCAATTTGAAACCTTTTGTAAGGAAGTTTCTTATTTTTCATTAGTCTTTTTAATTGAAATGTGAATTCATATCTTAGAGCAAGTTTTCTTTTCTTTTTATCTTCTAAATTATAAATATCTGAAACAGCAGAATCTTTTTCATTTTCTCCTTTAACAAAAGACCTATCTTCTATAATAGGGGTTTCTGCAGGTTCAAATCCATATCTTTCTAGAATTCCTTGTACGGTTCCTTTTATTACTGCTCTTTTCTCAGCTTCTTTTCCTGTATAATCATTAAATCCCTTAATTGTTTTCATTTTTCTTTCTCCAATTTTTTAATTAATCTTTCAACTTTTTTCATTATTTTTGGAATAGTTGTTTTAATTATTTCTTTATTATTTTTTCCTTTTTCTACATCTTTAATTTCCCAAGTAATTAGTTTTAAGTTTGGTTTTAGATAAAACTTGTTATTAAATATCTCTTTTGGAACATCATTTGCAACTATAATTATTATATCTTGTTTTTTTAATAACTTTATACTTAAAGGTTTTGAACTTTGTTTTATAATTATTCCATATTGCTTTGCAATTTTTCTTTGAAACTTAACTAATTTTTTTTCAGTTTCACTTAAAAAATCTGTTTTAATAAGCCCAGCTCCATCTGCATTGATTTGTTTATTTTTGTTTATTTTCTTGAAATAAGCTTCAGCTACTTTACTTCTAAATACATTGTGTTTGCATATGAATAATATATTTTTCATTTTAACCTCTTTGAAGGACGGAAGGGGAGAATCGAACTCCCTTCTTGCGGACCACAACCACACGTCATAACCGTTAGACCACAACCGTCATTATTTAATTTAATTAAAAATAGTATAAAAAAGTTCTT
>CAYMCN010000017.1:0-7912 GCA_964389155.1 Candidatus Woesearchaeota archaeon | reverse complement strand
ATTATATAAATATTTCACTTTATTGTTTTTTATGGAGCAAAAATCCTTGAAAGAAAATAGAATTAGGAAAATAACCCACTTATATTATTCAAGACCAGATATTCAAAAGGCAATTTTTGAATTTTCAGAAAACAGAGAGATTTCACCACAATACTTTGAAGGTTTTGGAAAAAGACCTGATTCTTTTCAGTATAAAGGAGATATTTTTGAGCTTGTAAAAAAAGGAGCAACTTCATTTCATTGTTCAGAAGAACTTTGGGATGATCCTTTGAATATTAAAACAGGAATGAATGAAAAACAATTAAATGAATTAAGAATTGGATGGGATTTGTTAATAGATATTGACTGCAAATGGTTTGATTATAGTAAATTAGCTGCTGAAGCTGTTATTAAAGTAATTAATAATCATGGAATAAAAAACATAGGATTAAAATTCTCTGGTTCTAAAGGGTGGCATATTTTAATTCCTTGGAAAGCTTTTCCTAAAGAGTTAAGAGGAGTTAAAACACATGAATTATTTCCAGAACTCCCAAGAAAAGTAATATCATACATAAGATTTTGTTCTGAAAAGATTTTGAAAGAATCTTTACCAGAAGATTTCTATAAACAATTTAAGGATGTGAATATAAAAAGAGGAATTAAATGTAATGAATGTAATGAAATAACAAGAGAATATAATTTAACAAATCTTTTTTGCGATAAATGTAATATTGGAGAGCAAAGAAAACTTGAAATTGGAGATAAGAAAGAATTTAGATGTTCTCATTGCACATCAAAATTTAAGATAAAAGATCAAAAAATTGTTTATGAATGTTTAAAATGTAAAATTACTTCTGAAAAAAATCCAGATAATTTCTCTAAATCAATTGAAATTGATTTATATGATTTAATGGGTTTGGATATCATCTTAGTTTCTCCAAGGCATTTATTTAGAATGCCTTATTCTTTGCATGAAAAGACTGCACTTGCAAGTGTTGTTTTATCTCATGAAGAAATTTCTGATTTCCAGCCAAAAGATGCAAATTTTGTAAAAGTAAAAGTTAGAGATTTTATGCCAAATAATAGAGAAGGAGAAGCTTCTGAACTTTTGATACAAGCTCTTGATTGGTACAAGGAAGATGATAAAAAAGATTATGAAAAAAAATTCGACTTTAAACCAGTTAAATTAGAAAATTTATCTGATAAAAATTTTCCTCCAAGTATTCAGAAAATTCTTAAAGGATTAGATGATGGGAGAAAAAGGGCTTTATTTATTCTTTTAAATTTATTCCGCTCAGTTGGAATGGATAAAGATGAATTAGAAAAAAGAATTTATGAATGGAATAAAAAAAACAAAATTCCATTAAAAGAGGGTTATATAAAATCTCAGCTTTTATGGGGTTATAGAAATAAAGTAATTCCTCCACCAAATTTTGATAAAGATTATTACAAAGGAATTGGTATTATTCCAACAGAAGAAGAAATGAGATATAAAAATCCTGTAAATTATGTTATTAAGAAAAATCTTAAGACTAATAAAAAATAAGAAATTTTAAAAACAAAGATTAGTTTATTCTTAAATGAAAAAACAAGTGTTTTTATTGAGTATTTTTATAGTAATGTTTTTTGCATCTTTTGTAATTGCAGAAGAAATTGTTTGTGAAGATAATGATTGTAAAATTGACAAGGCACATTCATGTCTTGAAGAAAAAATAGATGACAAAGAATGTGATAATTTAGCATCAGAAGAAAAAGTTTTTTCTTTCTTAGCAACAGGAAAATGTAAAGCAGAAGTTTTAGATGATGCAAAATATAAATCAGATATTAAATACACTGCACAAGTAATTCTTGGATTAAAAGAATCTAATTCAGATTCTACAGAAGCAGAAGAATGGCTTTTTGAAAAAAACAGAACTACAACAGGAATTGACTGGTTTTTGGAAATTGAAAGTCCTGAAGCAACTTCGTGCACTGTGAGTTATTCAAGTTCTAATCAGATTGAGATTAATGAAGACAAAACAATAAATTTTGTATCTGGAGGAAATTGCCTTTCATCTTCAGCAAATGGTTATTGGATTGGAGTTTCTTCTAATTGTTATGATGAAGATTTTACAATTTCATGTGATAAGCAGTTTTTAACAACTCTTTTATATCAAAAACAAGGAGATGATACAATTTATGTTTCAGAAAAAACAAGCTCAGCTTCTGCAGAAGGTACAACAGAAGAAAAAGTTGAATCCTTTTGTTTTGGGGAAAATGGTTGTGATTATGAAGGAACATTATGGGCGGTTCTTGCTTTAAATGCATTGAAAAGTGATACTGATTTATACATTTCTTATTTAACAACTTTTACAGAAGATCATGAAAATTTACTTCCAGAATCTTTTTTATATTTCTTAACAGGCAAATCTGAATTCAAAAACCAATTATTGGGTAAACAAATAAGTAGCAAGTGGTGGGTCGCTTTAAATAATAAATATTATGGTACTGCTTTAACTTTAAGCGCATTTAGATATGAAGAACCATTACAAAAACAAGATTCTATTGAATGGCTTTTTAATGATGTGCAAGGTGATGATGGTTGTTGGGATTCTGGAAATATAAAAAATACAGCATTTCTTTTATATACAATTTCTCCCAGGATAACTTCATCTGGTACTTCATCCAATACAGTTTCATCTAGCACTTCATCCAATGATTCATCAGGTTCTGGAGGAATCTCTGATCTTGATAATCTTGATTGTGAAAATTCAGGTTATTCATGTGTTTCCCAAATAAATTGTGCTGGTGGAGTTCTTTCAGGTTATGATTGTTCAGGTGCATTTGTATGTTGTAGTGAAGGAATAATTTTAGAGACATGTTCAGAAAGAGGTGGAGAAATTTGTAATTCAAACCAAAATTGTATTGGAACAGGCTCATTGGAAGTTAGTTCATCTGACTTAAGTCATGGACAAGCATGTTGTTTAAGTGGTGTGTGTCAAGAGTCACAAGATACAACTTCAAGTACTTCTTTTTCACAATGTGAAGTAGCTGAAGGAACTTGTAGAATTAATAATTGTCTTGATAGTGAAAAAGAGATTTCTGAATCTTGTGATTTCAGCAGTGATATTTGTTGTGTTGGAAAAACAAGTGAAGCAGGAAAAAGTTATTTATGGGTTTGGATATTATTTTTCTTAATTGTATTGGTTGTTTTAGGAATAATTTTTAGAGATAAATTAAGACCTTATTGGCTTAGAATAAAATCAAAGTTTAGTAAATTTAGTAGAAATAAAGGAAGTTCTGCTTCATCACAAACACCAATAGGTCCTGGAACACCCCCTCCAGGAGGATTTCCATTAAGAAGGGTAATGCCAAGAAGAACTCATCAAGCTGGAAAAAGACCTTTAAGAAGAATGCCAAGAGCAAAATCTCAAGGAGAAGTTGATGAGGTTCTTAAAAAACTGAAAGAAATGGGCAAGTAATTAAAAATAAATTTTTAAACATCTTTTTCTTTCTTTATTTATGAAAAAAATATTAATTATCTTTTTAGTTTTGTTTTTGTTTCCAATTATTTCTGCAGTTGAAATTGATATGAAAGATAATTTTAGTCAAGGAGAAACACTGATTGCCATAATTTCAGGGGATTTTTTTGAAGCAATTTCTGAAGAAAATGTGATTTTTTATAGAGGACATGTTAGAACTTCAATTATTCCTTTTGTTGCAAAAATAAATAATGAGTTTCATGTTTATGCAAATCTTTTTGATAAATCTCCAAATGATTATTCAATTGTTATAGAAAATGCAAAATATTTTCAAGGAAATCAAATTATTGAAGAAGATATTACAAAGAATTTCACGATAAATGAAAACTTCGCTAATTTTTCAATAGATAAAAGTTTTGTAATAACAGGAGAAGATTTTTTTATTGAAATTAAAAATTTACAAGATTATGAAATTAAAGTCGATTTTAAAGCGTCAAATAAATCTGTTAGTGGGGGTTTTTTCTCATCTTTATTTAATGATGGTGTAGAAGATGGAGATTCAATTATCTTAAATTCTAGAGAAACTAAAAAAATAAATTTTAATGTTGAGGATTTTGAAGGATTAAGTGCGATTGAATTAAGTAATGAAAATCTAAAATATGAAATTATGATTTATGTTTTTTCAAAAGAAGAAAACGAAAAACAAGAACAGAAAAATTTTAGATTTGAGTTATCTGAAATTAATATTTCTATGGTGACAGATTCAAATACAACAAAGATTATTTATCTTAGTAATATCGGAGAAACTGAAATTGAAAATATATCATTGAAAATCTCAGATTCATTGCTTCCTTATGTTTCTCTTTCAATAGATGAAATAGATGAACTTGATTATAATTCCAGTAAAAAAATTAAACTTTTTATTTTATCTAGTGAGGAAGAAAGATCAATTGAAGGTCAGATAACAGCAGAAACATCTGATAATGAATTGCATACTCATGCCTCTGTTTTTCTGAATTTTTTAGAAGATTACATTCCTTTAGAAAATGATATCTTTTTAGAAGATAATATTCTTTCAGAAGATGGTATTCCTTTAGAAGGAGAAGAGAATTTTGTGAGTTCCCAAACTTGTTCAGAGTTAAATGGAAAAATTTGTGGAGAGAACCAAAAATGTGGGGGAAATATTAACTATACGGCAGATGGAGTTTGTTGTATTGGAACTTGTCAAGAAGAAAAGGAAAGTTCAGTAGGAAAGATAATTGGATGGTCATTGCTTTTTGGAGTTATTATTTTTGTTATATGGTTTTATTTGAAGAAGTATAAAAAAGTAGAAAATGTAACAAGATTAATGAAAATTTTGAAGAGGAAATAATTATTTTTTCTTAACTTTCTTTTTTTGAGCTTTTTTTGATTTATCATTTTTATTTTCCAAAACTTCTCTAAGCTTTTTTTCTAAAATTCCTTTTTCTACTTGAACAACCCTTGCTACTTCATCATAACCATGAAGTCTTCTTGAAAGTTCACTTAAAATATCACTCCAACTATTATTTGTTAATGCAATTAATTCTGGAGAAACAATTTCAACATGCGCAGGCATATACTTAAACATTAAAATTACTAATTGTGTAATTTCTTCAACTTCTAATTCAATTTCAGCAAAACTAGTATAAAATTCTTTACTATCTTTCATTAATGTTGGCTCATTTATTTTTTTACCTTTAACAACAACTCCTTTTTCCTCATCAATTTGTTTTGTTATATTTTCCAAAGTTTCAATAAGATGTTCAGGAGGTTTACCTATAACTTCAACTATTATTACCACATTCATTCCTTTTGTTTCTTCAATTGAATTCATTTTTGAATTTTTTTCTTTTTAATAAAAACAAAGATATGAGCAAAATACAAAAAACTACAAAACCATAAATTGCATAATTATTCTTGTTTGAAGTTTCAATATTTTCTTCGCTTTTTATAGTTTTTGGGGTTAATTTTATGATTGAAGTTTTAATATTAAAATCATTATTTTCCACATTAATATTTTCTGTTGGAGGTATAACCTCTTCTATTATTTCTTCTTTGATAGGTTCTTCTTCAGAAATTTCTTCCAGTGTTTGTTCTTCATTTTCATCATCTTCCATTATATCTTCTGTTTCTTCATCATTAACACAAGCCAATCCTTGTTCTTTTATGTTGTTTAAAGTTACTTCTCCAATACCCTTAACATTGATTAATTCATCAACTGAATTAAATGGTCTTGCATCCATTATTGCATCTGATTTTACAGGTCCAATTCCTTTCAAAGTATCTAATCCTTCTTTTGTTGCAGTATTTATATTAATTTGATTTTCTTCACATAAAGAATAAACATTGGGAATGCTAATTACTAATAATAAAACTAAGAATAATTTTAATTTATTCATAATAAATTAAAGAAAAGATTAATTTAAATTTTGTTATATTTTTTCCCATACTTTTCTAGAAAGTCATCATACTCAATTGTTCCTCTTTTTTCACCTTTTTTTGCAATCCAAATTTGTGAAAAAATTTTATTTCTTAAATACCATGCACATTTTTCTTTTTCTATTTTTGAAAGAATCCCATTCATTTTAACTTCAACCCCAATAATATCATAATTTTTTTTATTTATTTTTTTAAATGCAATAAAATCTGGGAATCCTGTTCCAATAATTAATATTTTTTTGAATGGATTATATTTTCTTTTTGCTTTCACTAATTTATTTTCTTCCAAGTCAATATTATTATTCCATTTATCTAAAATCCATTCTTTTGATTCTAGTTCTCCACGAACTTTTAATTCAAATCTTGACCCTTGTGCTTTTGATAATTTTCCCTTTTTAATATTAGATTTTTTCTTTGATGTTGGAATTCCCCTTTCATCATAAGAAGTCTCATAATTATCTGTATTTTCAGCTTCTCTAATTTTCTTCATAATTTTTTCTTTATTCTCTTTTTTCATAGAATGAATAACTACAAGAACTATTTAAATTTTACAAATATTAAATTTATTTTCTTAATCTCATAAGAAAAATAGCTAAAAAAGCTCCAACTGCATTTGATATTAAATCTAATGCAGTATTATAATATCCTCCGACATTAACTTGTTTAATACTTACTGTTGCAATGAATTCTACAACTTCATTTACAACACCCAATCCCATACTAATTAAAGCAGAAGCAATGTAAATTAAAGTCCAATTAGGTTTTACTTTTATTTGTCCTTTAAGTAAA
Organism: Candidatus Woesearchaeota archaeon; assembly: GCA_964389155.1. GTDB lineage: Archaea > Nanobdellota > Nanobdellia > Pacearchaeales > GW2011-AR1 > CAYFFD01. The sequence goes on along the minus strand of CAYMCN010000017.1, from coordinate 1,223 downwards.
TGAAACGCTACTAAAGATGTTATAAAGAAACCGAATACATGAACAAATTGATCAAATTTTAAAATATAAGTGTCTCCAATATTAAAAAAATGAATTATTTGTAAATTATAGAGTACATCTCCATTTATAACTAATCCACCTCCGGACATGTGCAAAAGACCCCAAATTGATAATCCCCAGAGAATCAAATAATCAAACTTTGTTTTATTTATTGTAAAAAATATCAAAACAAAAAAGAAAACTAAAACAAAAATATACCATAAGAATTCAAAATTTTTTATACTTAAATAATAAATAGCATAAATTAAAACATACAAAAATGTGAATAATACAACAAACCAATGCCCTCTTTTTAATTCCATAAATATACTTATCTTGTTATATTTATAAATCTCGTGCTTGAAGAGTTCTTCTTCCATTTGCTTTCGCTCTTTTTATTCCTTCAGTTAAAACCTCTTCAACTTTCCTTTCCAAAGCCATACCAACTTCTTCTGCAACACTAGAAACAGAATTTTCTTTATCAAGTTCTTTAACAACTTTTTTGATATTACTTTTTACAATCAATCCCATTTATTTAATCTGATTTAACAATTTAATAATTTTTTCTTTTCCAATAGCTAAAATTAAACTTGCTAATCTTGGACCTTTATTTTTATTGATGATAATATTATATGCTGTTTTAAAAAATTCTTTTCCTTCAATTCCAACTGCTTTGCATATGTTGTAAAATTCATTAAAAAGTTCATCTTCATTAAAATCTTTAACTGCAAGAGATTCTTTTAATGCTACCAAAGCTTGTTTTTGTTTTTCAGTTAAATCTATATTAACTTTATCTTGCACTTCAAATTTCATATCATCATCTGCATATTTTTCAAGCCATTTCACAACTTTTTCAGATCTTATTTTTTCAATCCCTTTTAATTTTCCAATTTTTCCTGTTTGAACTAATGTTATTAAATGTCTAAAATTAATTCTTTTTGGCTTTTCTTTAGTGATATCTAATTTTGATAACTCATAAATTCTTTTTTCTTGAGGGTTTGCTAAACCTTCATAATATTTATTTTCCAAAGAATCAAATTCATCATATATTTTTATAACATCATTATCAAAACTTATTTGAAATGCTTTATTTGGTCGAGTGCTCACAAATAAGTACCTTAAAATTTCAGGTTCATAGATATCTTCTACTTCTTGAATACTCATAGTATTTCCTTTTGAGCTGT
>CAYMCN010000016.1:0-7985 GCA_964389155.1 Candidatus Woesearchaeota archaeon | reverse complement strand
CCTTTAGTTGCACAAATACCTGTAAATAAAAAAGGTGAACCAATTCCATTAGAAGGGGCACAGAAAGATGATCTCTCAAGATTCAGAAATGCCCATGAGCAATTAAGAGATGTTAATATGCATTTGAATTCTATTTTTGAAAAAGCATATAAAATATATGAAAAAGAAGATAATAAAAAAGGTATTGAATATCTGAAAAAAGTTGCTAAAAATTATCAAGATAATTTTGTCATTGAAGATAAAAAAACAGGTATGTTAAGATCAGATCCAAAAATACAATCAGTAGCTATGCAAGGATTTATGGAAAATTTAAGAATCGATAAATTAAAAGAGAGAAAAATAAATGCTCCGCAAGTTTTAAAATCTGCAGAAAAATATGCTTTAGAAAAAAGTCATGAAACTTTTGGAAATGCTGCATGGCAATCATATAAAAAATTTGGAGACAAGGCACCAATAATTAGTATTGAAAATCCACCAGCTGGAATGGGTCTTTCTAGAGCAGAAGATGTAAAAAATATAGTCAAAGGTGCAAGAGAACAATTTATCAATAATGCTGTTAATAAAGGAATGTCTCAAGGAGAAGCTAAGAAAAAAGCAGAAAAGTTAATAGGGGCTACATGGGATGTTGGACATATAAATCAATTAAGGCAATTTGGATTTTCAAGCGAGGATATTATTAAAGAAGCTGAAGTAATTGCACCTTATGTAAAGCATGTTCATCTTTCTGATAATTTTGGAATGGAAAATACAGAACTTCCAATGGGTATGGGGAATGTTGATTTGAAAGAAATAATGAAAAAACTTGGGAAAAAAGGTGAAAAAGCAAAAAAAATTATTGAAGCGGCTCATTGGTGGCAACATCAGCAAACATCTCCAGTGAATGTGTCTCTTGAAGCTCTTGGATCTCCAATGTATTCAATGAATATGGGCCCTTATTGGAATCAAGCACAAGGACTTCAGCAAGGTTATTTTGAAGGTTATGGAATGATGCTTCCTCCTATACATTATGAAACATTTGGAGCTGGATTTTCACAACTTCCAACAGAACTTGGAGGTCAAAGACAGGGAGGAGGGGGAAGAATGAGTGGAAGACCGATGGAATAAAGACTTCCCAGGCGTGGTAAGCCTAATGGAGTAATTTTATAAATATTAAATATTATTTATTTAAAAGAGGTATAGATGGCAAACAAAACAAAAGAGGATAAAATTTTAGATACTTTTGAAAAAAGTATGGATAAATTAGGTAAAGAGAATTCTAAGAAAGTTGGAAAAATCAAAACAAAAATAAATCTTAATATTAAAAAACAATCTAAAAAAAAGAAACCTCAAAAAAATATTGAAAAAATTAAAAAATCAATCAAAACAAATAAAGAATTAAAAGAAAAAATTAAACCAAAAGAAGAATTAAAAATAACTAAACCAAAAAAAATTCCTAGAAAAGTTAAAATTATTAAAAATACACAAACATTGAGGTTAAGAACAGAATCAGATATTGCAATGGATTTTGCCACAAAAATTTATCAAAGATTTAATAAATTAATTAAGTCAATAATTCTCTTTGGTTCGGTATCAAAAAAAACAAGTGTTCCTGGTTCAGATATAGATATTATAATAATCTTAGATGATGCTTCAGTGAAATGGGATCAGGAATTAATTGTATGGTATAGGGAAGAGCTTGGAAAAATAACTACGGCAAATCCTTACAAGAAAAATTTACATATTAATACAATAAAATTAACAACATGGTTTCAAGACTTGCTTAGGGGAGATCCAGTTGTTATAAACATTATCAGAGATGGAGAATCATTAATTGACTTTGGAGGATTTTTTGAGCCTTTGAAATATCTTTTAGCTAGTGGAAAAATAAAATCAACACCTGAAGCAATTTATAGTTTATTGCAAAGAGCTCCAATCCATATTTCAAGAAGCAAAGTTTCAGAATTAAATGCTATAGAAGGCTTATTTTGGGCAATGGTTGATTCTGCACATGCTGCTTTAATTGCTGCACATAAAGTTCCACCTTCACCAGAACATGTTCCTATTGAACTAAAAGAAAATTTTGTAGATTCAGGAAAATTAAAAATGAAATATGTTTTATGGTATAGAGATTTATTTTTGCTTCATAAAAAAATAGCTCATGGAGAAATTACTAATTTGAAAGGTGTTGAAATAGATGAATGGCAAGATAGAACAGAAGAATTCTTAAAAATGATGGCAAAACTTGTTAATGATTTAATTTAAAATAAAGAATTAAATTATTATTGACTATTTAAACTAGAAAAATATTCTGCAGTTTCTTCGCTGAATTCATTTTGCATGTGAGAAAGATCTTTTATATTTTTTCTCTCTCTTTTTATTCTATCTTCAGAAATAATTTCCTTACATATTCCATATTCACTAGATTGAGGATCTTTCCACCTACATACAAATTTACTAAAACCTTCAAAATAATCTTCTTCACTAATTCCTTTTCTAAAAGCATCCTTGCTTGTCATACCTCTATTATTTATCATTACAACAGCATTTCCATTTTCATCAGAAGTATATTGCCAAGAATAAACATCAATTGTTCCATCTCCATCTAAGCTAAATGATTCATATCTTCCTTGAAAATTTCTATCTATCCAAAAAGAATCAACTAAAGAAACAGATCCTCCACCACTTATAGATATACCTCCTTCTCGTTTAACCTCTAATGCTTTTGCATGATTTGATGATAAAGCTGTTAATCCAAATAAAGATCCAACAATCACCAATTTAATCAGATTTTTTCTCATTTGATTATTATTGTGTTAAAGCTTTTTCAAGAGCATTAATTCTAGATTCTCTCATTTCAGGTAATCTTTGTTCAATTTCTTCTTCAACCATGTTTGTCATGTATGTTGAGAAAATAGATCCTTTTTCTTCGTCTGATAAATCTTCCATAGACCTTTCAGAATATGTTTTAGCAACTTCAGGATTTATTCCCATTCCTTCAAGAATTTCATCTACAGGAAGTGTAAATAATGATTCTTGAATTATTGCTGTAGCTTGAGTTTTAAGATAATTTTCATTTATTGTAATTCCACTTTCACTATCATTTAAGCCTGGAAGGAATAATTGTTCATATGTTTCTTGATCAGGCGCTGTAGAAATTGTTTGTTTATAAATTCCTCCAAGTAATCTACCATAATTTTCAGGTTTACCTATTTTAGAAGTAGCAAGTCCTGTAAGATAAGAATTATCTAAGTTTGCTCTAGCAACTTGTCTTGCTTCTTCTCTTTGCTCTTCTGTTTGATTATTTTCAGCCATTTTTCTTAATTTTTAGAGAACATTAAACTTTATAAACCTTTCTATTGTAACTACTATATAGTTAAGTTATTTTTTAACTTCAGTTAGAATTCTAGTTTTTCCTGGAAGTTTTGGATTAACTTGTTTTAAGACTTTTCTTGCAAATTCTTCTGCTTTTTGATTTGCAACAGCAACAAAAAAAATTCCTTTATTTGGTTTTAAAATTGCTGATTTTCCAGAAGCTTTTCCAAAAGCAAGTTGCATTCCTGTCTGCATTCTATCTGCTCCTGCACCAGTAAGCATTTTATTTTCTCTTTGAATATGATGTGGGAATGGGATAATTTTAAGTAAATATTGTCCTGAAAACTCTTTATCAAGTTTTTTATTTATGAATTGTCTGCACGCTTCAAGAGCATTATGGCTTACCTGAACTTTTTCTGTTGAAACAACTTTAAGAGTGTGAGGAAATTTTCCATCATTGAACATTTGCTCTTTACCCATTGTAAACTTGACAATTTTTTGCTGTGGAACTGTTTTTATAAATGACTTACTTTTTTTCTTGCTCACTCTAGTATAAGGAACAACTTTCTTTTTTGAATATGCTGATGCTTTTCTTAATGAGGCCATTTTATTTTATTTCAACACTTGTTGTAATTGCTTGTCCTGGAAGTCCTTTTTCAAAGATTGCACGTACAATACCTTTATTTCCATGAGGAGCAGAAATTTTTCCTTTAATGATTTTTCCAGCAGGAGATTTCCATTCTACAACTTTGCCAACAAATTTCTCTGCTTCAATTCTATTTGAACTTCCATCTAATTCTATCAAGAAATGCCTTTCATGAATTGTATGTCTTCCCCTTCTAAATTGAATAACTTTTCCGTTTGTCATGATTAATACCACTAAATTTACTTTTTAAAAGTTTTTGATAAGAGTTAATTAATTTTTAAAGAACAATTTCAAAATTTCCGAGTTCTTTTTTTAATAATTCAAAAACCTTAGGATTAATTTGTAGATTTTGTTTTGTTTTTTGTTTTTCAACAGCTTCTGAAAGTTCTTGAACATTTGAATCTTCAATATTATTTGTAATTTTTTTAATAACTTCCCCTCTAACTAAAAAACTTTTTTCTTCAGAAATAATCAATTCAGCAAATTTCTCTTTCCCTTCTTCTTTATATTTAAGCCTCATCCTAGATTTTTCCAAAGAAGCTAAATCTTTTCTTTGCGAGTATTCAATTAAGTCATTAATTAAAATCATTGAATTTTTTCTTGCTTCATCAATTTTGTAGGAATTTGATTTTCCTTTCTTAAATTCTTTTTTTGCATCCACAACATTTTTCAAAATCTTTAAAGATTGATGTGAAAACTTCCCTGTTTTAACAAATTGTTTTTCAAAATCTTCAATAAGTTTTTCCTGTGATTTTTTCCCTAAAATTGTTTTCAATAAATCAAAAACATCATTGTAAATTTGTTCAATTGTTTTTTCTTGAGATCTTTTTTCAATTTGCTCTTTTAACTCCTTAAGTCTTTTTATATAATCTTCAGTATCTTTGAGAATTTTGTCAATTTCTACACCTTTAATTTCCTTTAATTTTTCATGTTCATAATCTTTGTAAAGTCCAACAATTTTTTTAAGAATACTTACATATTTTTTCTCAAGCATTTTTTCTTTATTAACAAATATTTTTTCCATATCTTTTACAGTTTGTCTAGGTATTGGAGGTGGTAAACCATAAAGCATTAAAAGTGCTTGACTAGGAGTTATAACACCCCAATATAAATCAAGAACTAAAATATCAAGTAATGCTCTTTTTGCTCGTTGAACTGTTTTATCTCCAGAAGACATAAATAATTCTATTGCTTCAGGACTTGGCTTTAGCTTTCCCATTTGCAAAAGTCTTTTCCAGGGCATGAAAGTTCCCCTATCATAAATTGGAATTCCATCCCTGATAAAAGTAAACATAACAGGATTAGCATCTTTAACATCGTTCCAAAAATCAGTCAATAACCAAACTTGTGGAGAAAGCTTATTTTTTACACCAGCAAGAGCAGATGCTTCTTGAATATACTGATAAATAATAGTTCTAAGTCTTTCTTTTAATTCCAATCTTGGCATTTTTTTAATGTCGGTATCATTAATAATTATAAAAACATCGATATCTGAAGTTTTAACTGCTTCTCCTCTTACTAAACTTCCTCCAATAACATAACTTACAACATATCTTTCAAATTTTTGTAAAACAAGAGATTTGTGAATTTCTGCAACTCTTAATGCTCCTAAAAATCCTTTGTCGTAAAGCGGAAAAGACATTGCTATTGCACTTGCTAATTCAAACTTACTGTCTAAACAAGTTTCCCATATATCAACAGGAGTTTTAACTTGAAGCCAAACTTTTTCTTTCAAAGTTTCTTCCATATATTTTACTATTTCACTTTTTATCTTTGGAATATTTTTGAATTGGTCTTCAGGAACAATAACATATAATTGTACATATTTTTCTGTTTCCTTAGGAATTTCTTCTTCTTCAACAAATCTTGCAATTGTTTGAGGTGGAAGAATTCCAATAGCTTCTGTAAAAGCATATTTTTTAACAATGAAATTTTTCAGTTTTTCAAATTCTTTTTTTGTTTTTTCAAACTTTTTCTTTATTTCATTTGTATCTTGAATTTTTGGAACTTTTGAATATTTTTCTCCAAAATTCATTTCAGGAATATCTTTTTCATTTGGATTCATAATTGAAAAAATGAATTATTTACTTATAAAGGTTTTGAAATAGAAAACTTTTTTAATCAATATAACAACTTAGATTTAAGGTCCTATTGTCCAACGGCTAAGACACTTCGTTTACACCGAAGAAACCTCAGTTCGACTCTGAGTAGGACCATATTTTCAATAACATTTAAAAGATAAAACAATTTAGTTATAAAAAAGATGGTAAAGGTAATAGTCTACTCAACAAAAACTTGTCCTTGGTGCATAAAAGTTAAAGAATTCTTGAAAGCAAATAAGATTCCTTTTACTAATAAAGATGTAGGTAATAAAAAAAATGCAAATGAAATGTTCAAAAAGTCAGGTCAGCAAGGAGTTCCTGTTGTTGATATTGGTGGACAAATAATTAATGAATTTAACGAAGGAAAATTAAAAAAAGCTTTGAAAATAAAATAATCTTATTTTAAAATGTCTAAATATGATTTTCTAATTTTAGGCGGTGGTGGTACAGGTTTGGCAGCTGCAATGTATTCTGCAAGACTTGGTATGAAAACACTTGTTCTTGGAACAACTAATGGAACAGAACTTCCTGTTGGAGGTGTTATAACAACAACAAATATTGTTGAGAATTATCCTGGATTTATCAAACTTACAGGGGTGGAACTTGCTAAAAAACTTGAAGATCATGCAAGATCTTATGATTTGGTTACAATAAAAGAAGAGAAAGCAATGAGCATTAAAAAATCTGGACATGGTTTTTCTGTTAAAACAAATAAAGGAACTTATGTTGCTAAAACAATTTTGTTTGCAACAGGAACAAGATGGAGAGAGCTTAAAGTTTCTGGATCAGATGAATTCAAAAATAAAGGAGTTCATTATTGTGCTTTGTGCGATGGTCCTTTATACAAAAATAAAATTGTTGCAGTTGTTGGTGGTTCTGATTCTGCTGTAAAAGATGCTTTGCTTTTGTCAGGATATGCAAAAAAAGTTTACATAATTTATCGTGGTGATGAGATTCGTCCAGAACCTATAAATTTTGAAAAAGTAAAGAAAAATAAGAAAATAGAAATAATTAACAAAACAAATATTAAAGAAATAAAAGGAGATAAACTTGTTACAAGTGTTATTTTAGATAAATCTTACAAAAAAAATAATGAATTAGAACTTAATGGGGTTTTTGTTGCAATTGGACACATAATTCTTTCTGAACTTGCAAAATCCATTAAAGTTGAACTAAACAAGAAAGAGGAAATAAAAATAAACCATATGACTTCTGAAACAAATGTTAAGGGTGTTTTTGCTGCTGGTGATGTAACAGATAAACAATTCAAGCAATTAATTACAGGTGTTGCTGATGGTTGCACTGCCGCCCATTCTGCTTATGAATATATCCAAGAATAAGTTATATTTTATATAACTCTTTAGTAGTTACAAATAGAAAAGTTTAAATATTTATTTTTTTGAATATATTTTATGAAAAGAAAAACTTTAGGTATTATGGCGGCATCTGCAGTTGGTTTAGTATTAGCTGGTGGAGCGGGTGTTTGGTTAAGCAATGGTATTAGTAGAAGTGCTGTAAATCAAGCAAGAAATAAAGTATTAGGATATTTTGAAGAAAATCTTTCAGAACATTACCCTATAGCAAGAGGAATTGCCCAACCTGTTTTAAATAGACATATAAGAAAAGGATGTAAAGGGGACAATCCAGAACTTAGAATAAATTTACGTAGTACTGGAGAAGATGTATTAGATTATAGAATAATACTTTCAATTGAGAATAAAGAAATTTGTAAAACTAGAAAAATAACACCATATGAAGGACTTGTATTAATAGCCCAAAATGAGGAAGGACACGTAAGAAAGAACCTTACCATTCCCAGGATTGGGGAAGAAATAAAAAATTCTCGTTTTAATTTAAATAAAAAAACTGATTAGAAGTTTATGGATGAAGTAAGTGAGGTATTAAGAGGAAAACAAGGTCTATTTAGTACGACATACATTAACAAT
>CAYMCN010000015.1:0-8046 GCA_964389155.1 Candidatus Woesearchaeota archaeon | reverse complement strand
TTAAATATTCTTTTGTAGTGCCTAATATATGGCTTTTATAGTAAAGAAAAAAATTTATGGAAAAGAATATTATTATCTTAATGAAAATAAAAGAGTTGATGGGAAAGTTAAAACAAAAACATTGGCATATTTAGGAAAAACAAGAAAAGGAGCAGAGAAGAAAATGAAAGATATTTTAGAAGGTAAAGAGAAAAGCGAAAAACCTAAGAAAAAAGAAATTAAGAAAGTTAAATTAATTCATAAAGAAATTTCAATCGAAGAACTTGCAAGTTTTTGCAAGCGAAAGGGTTTTGTCTATCAATCATCTGAAATTTATGGAGGTTTTGCAGGATTTTGGGATTTTGGTCCTTTAGGTGTGGAATTATTTAACAATTTAAAAAAAGAATGGTGGAATTATTTTGTTCAAATAAGAGAAGATGTTGTTGGGATTGATGCAAGTATTATTTCTCATCCCAGAACATGGAAGGCATCAGGACATATAGAAGGATTCAAAGATATTGCTGTTGTATGTAAACAATGTAAAAAATCCACAAAATTAGAATTAAATGAATTTGGAAAAATTAAATGTGATTGTGGAGGGGATTATGAAAAGACAGGTGTATTTGATATGTTATTTAAAACAGAAGTAGGTGCTTTAGATAAAGATGTGGCTTATCTTAGGGGTGAAACAGCCCAGTCTATGTTTATGGATTTTAAATTAATTTGTCAAACTTCACGGATGAAATTACCTTTAGGAGTTGCACAAATTGGAAGATGTTTTAGAAATGAAATTGCGCCAAGAGATTTTTTATTTAGAAGCAGAGAGTTTCATATTGGTGAATTTGAATTTTTTGTAAATCCTGAAGAGAAAAAATGTAATATTCTAACAAAAAAACATTTGGGTTTAAATTTGAATTTTCTTAATGCTGAAACACAAAAAGATGGAAAGAATATTTTGAAAGAAACTACTATTGGAAAAATGCTTAGTGAGAAAAGATTGGAAGAATGGCATGCTTATTGGTTGGCAGAACAAATTCTTTGGTTCAAAAGTTTAGGTTTGAATGAAATTAAGATTAGGGAACATACTGAAACAGAATTAAGTCATTATTCTTCTGCAACTTTTGATATTGATTATAATTACCATTTTGGTTCTGAAGAAGTTGCAGGAAATGCAAATAGAGGGCAATATGATTTAATACAGCATAAAAAAGAAAGCAAGCAAAAAATGGAAATTTTCGATGAGAAAACAGGTGAAAAAGTTTTACCCAAAGTTATTGAACCAACTTTTGGAATGGAAAGAATTTTTTTAGCTTTATTAACTAAAGCTTATAGCAAAAATAAAAAAGGAGAAATCGTTTTAAGGCTTCCTGTAAAACTTTCTCCAGTAAAAGCAGCAATTTTTCCGATAGTAAAGAAAAAAGAATTTGAAAAAATAGCAAGAAAAATTTTTTTCGATTTAAAGAGAGATTTTAATGTTTCTTATGATGAATCAGGAAGTGTTGGAAAAAGATATGCGAGGAATGATGAGATAGGGACACCTTATTGTATAACTGTCGACGGTGATTCTTTAAAAAATAAAGATATTACTGTGAGATGGAGAGATAGTAGTAAACAAGTTAGAATTAAAATAGATAAATTAAAAGAATCTTTGAGAAGAGCAATAAATGGGGAAGATATATTAAAATTTGGAAAATTAGTAAAATAGATTCAATAAAAAAAGTTTATAAATAATAAATTCTTAATTTAATTAATTAAAAAAGAGGTAATACTATGGCTAAACCTAAAACACCAAAGCAGATTGCTTTGAAAATAAAACAACTTAAAAAGCAAGTAGCAGATCTAGAAAAGAAAAGAAAAAAAGCAGTTGCTTCAGTAAAAAAGAAACCTAAAAAGAGAGTAGTTAAGAGAACAGTAAAAAGGAAAAGAGTAGCAAAGAGAAAACCAGCAAGAAAAAGAAAAAGATAACTTTTTAAATTATTTTTTATTATTTTTTTTTATGGAAAATTGTATATTTTGTAAAATAGAAAATGAGAAGTCTGAAAAAAAGATTTATGAGAATGATAGTTTTTTTTCAATTCTAGATGCAAATCCTGTAATTGAAGGGCATAGTTTAGTTATTTCAAAAAAACATGTTAAAACAGCTTTAGATGTTCATGATAGTTTAGGTCCAGAACTTTTAGATTGTATAAAAAATACAGCTTTGAAATTAATTAAGGAAAAAGATGCGGAAGGATTTAATGTTTTTAATAATAATTTTGAAGTTGCAGGACAAGTTGTTGATCATGTTCATTTTCATATTATCCCAAGAAAAAAAGACGATGGATTGAAAGGAAAATTTGTGTTCGGGTAATTTTTTATGAAAATGTCTCTGGACTAAAATTAGAAATTTTGTCTCAGAGCCCTAAATAAATTTATGTCTCTGGAGGGATTTTAACCCTCGACCTCGGCCTCATGAGAGCCGCGCTCTAAACCCTGAGCTACAGAGACAAATTTATTAAACTATATCTATTTAAAAGTTTTAGTAAAATGGCTGTTGAAGATTTAATAATTAGCATACCAGAATCTCTTGTAGGAAGTGTGAAAGTTCTTATTTATATAATTCAAGTTGTTGGAGTTCTTATTATAGCATACATTATTTATTTTACTATTCAAACTTTTTTAAGTAGAAAAAAATTGAAATCTATAGAAAAAATATCTAAAGATGTTAATGAAATAAAAGAAATACTAAAAAGAAAAAAATAAATTACTTTTTTACTAAGGTTATTTCTATTGAAGATACATTAATTTTTTTACCTTCTTTGTTTTCAAGCTCTTCACTGTCTATTTTTATGTCACTTATATCCAAATTTTTGTCTTTTAGAAATCGTTTTCTTACTGCTTCTACAATATCAATTGCCCTGTTTATAGATTTTCCCCTAGCTTTTACTACCACTTCTTTCATATTTTTAGTGGTAAATTGCATTGCAATACTTGTTACATAATTCATAAAAGGCTTCACTCCAATAAAAATCACATTATCTTCTTTTTCACTTATCATTCGAATTCCTTCAATATTTAATCCAATTGATTATTCTTTTTTTTCTTTTTCTTGCTTTTTTATTTTTGCCAAAAGACCTGCTATTTGATTTCTTATTTTTCTGCTTGGCAATGTATTTACTAATAATTTCTTATTTTTCTCAAACTTTTCTGTAAATTCAATATCTTTTTTTAAAAGAGTATTAGCAGTTCTTCTTATGAGTTTTGATTTTATTTTCCCCATATTTAATCATTGAAGAAAAGGTATTTAAGGATTTTGGTATATATTACTCCAGTTTTCCTATACTATCTAGGTTTTTGAGAGCTTCTTTAAAATCAGATATTTTTTTTGGTAATATTCCTAGAAAAAATATTGAGTATTCTAAATTTTCTTCAGAGGCCTTTTTTCCAGCTTTTACAATTTTTTTTTCAGTTATTCTTTTTTTATTATATGCAAAAAGAAGTTTCTCTTTTCCATTTTCCTTCACTTTTAATACCAATTCATCTTTTCCTATATTTTCTATGCTATTAATTTCTATAGAAGATTTCATTAAAAAATCTTTGACTTTTGTTAAAAATTTTTCATTTTGTTTAGAATTTTTTGTTTTTGTAGGTTTTTTTAAAATTTTTTTTCTTTTTTCTTTTTTTAAGATTTCCCCTATTTTTTCTTCATTAATTACTGGTTTAATAGGTTCTTTTAGTGTTTCTTCTTCAAAATTTTTTAATTCTGTTTCAGAAATATTAAGATATTTCCAATAAATATCTTCATTTTTTTTAAAAGGTATTGCAAAATCTTTTAATTCTCTTAAAGCAACTCTTATTGCAGGCTCTTGTTTAGAATCTTTTAAGAATTTTTTTTCTTTTAATAATAAAAAAGCTTCTTTTTCCTTACTTTTTAGAAAAGTGGAAAATTTTTCTAACATAATTTCTTGTCCTGGAATAAAATAAATTGGAGAACTTCCAACTCTCATATTGCTTATTTTTATGGTTTTTTCAGCTAAAAGTTCAGAGAGAAAAGCTGATGCAAATAAAATACTTAATTCAGTTTCTCTTGAAATGTGAATAGGGAGTGAAGGCCCTCTTCTTTTAAAAATAGAAATTATCTTTTCTTTTATTTCAGAAGTATTTTGAACCATAGATAAAGTAAAAACAATTAGGTTATAAATATTTTTAATATTTTTTGCTTTAGAGTTTTAGCCAAGAAACTTCATAATAAGTTATGCCGCTTTCTTCATCAACTATTGCTAAAAGTAAGTTCTTTTTTGTTGAGTGCGCAACCCTGTTCTTTGCTGAAAATTCATGCCATGTTAACTTTTTTGATTCATGATCAACAAAAACAACCCATTTTGCATGTTTCTTTCCAGGTTTTGAACCTTTGTTATAAACCCTAAAATCAGCCCCAAATTTTAATGCTGTTTTTAAAATATATCCTCTTTGCCTTAAATTTTTGAAAACAGGGTATTTTATTTGAATTTTTTTGTCAAATCTTTGGAATTTTTTTAATAGTTCTTTTTTAGAGATTTTTTTATTTCTTGAAAAAACATCCATTTTTTTATTTTCAACAAGAAATAATACTTCTGAAAAAGAGTATTGGATTTTATCTTCTATTTTTTCTCCAAAATGACTTTTTTTATACAATGAATGAGCCTCAGAAGAATTACTTGAAACAATTTCTCCAAGAATATTGGATTGAATTTTTTGCATAAAGAAAAGATGGAAAAGTAATATTTAAAAGTTGCTGAGTAATATTTCTAATATGGATTATAATTTTAAGAAAATAGAAAAGAAATGGCAAAAGAAGTGGGAAGAAAAAAAGATATTTTCCACACAAGGTGTACCACCTAAAGATGGCAAAGTTAAAGAAATAAAAAAGAAAAAATATTATGTTCTTGAAATGTTCCCTTATCCTTCTGCTTCAGGATTGCATATGGGTCATGCTTTAAATTATACTATTGGAGATGTTTTTGCTAGATTCAAAAGAATGAATGGATTTAATGTTCTTTATCCAATGGGTTTTGATGCTCTAGGATTGCCGGCAGAAAATGCAGCAATTGAAGCTAAGGAACATCCGAAACCATTTACAAAAAATGCAATTAAAAATTATATTAGGCAAATGAAGGAATTGGGTTTGAGTTATGATTGGTCTAGAATTGTTTCTACAATGGAACCTGAATATTATAAATGGAATCAATATTTTTTCTTGAAAATGTTTGAGAAAAAACTTGTTTATAGAAAAAAAGCCCCTGTTAATTTTTGTAAAAAATGTGATACTGTTCTTGCCAATGAACAAGTTCATAATGGAAAATGCTGGCGACATGAAAATACTGAAGTTGAGATTAAACAACTTGAACAGTGGTTTATTAAAACAACAGCTTATGTTGATGAACTTTTGGATAAAATAGAAGGATTGCAATGGCCTGAAAGGGTAAAATCAATGCAAAAGAATTGGATTGGAAAAAGTGAAGGTACAGAAATAATTTTTGATATTAATAATGAAAAATGGAAAATTTTTACAACTCGTCCAGATACAATTTATGGAGTGACTTTTATGGTTGTTTCTGCACAGCATGAAAAATTAATGGAATTAATTACTAAAGAACAAAAAAAAGAAGTTGAGAAATTTTTGAAGAAAATTAAAACGACAAAACAAGAAAATATAGATAAACTTGACAAAGAAGGAGTTTTTACAGGAAGTTATGCAATTAATCCAATAAATAATGAAAAAATTCCTGTTTATGTTGGGAATTTTGTTGTTGCAGATTATGGAAGTGGAATGGTTATGGGGGTTCCTGCACATGATCAAAGAGATTTTGATTTTGCTAAAAAATATAATTTGAAAATTAAGCCGGTGATTGTTCCTGAAACGGTTTCTGTTGAAGATTTTAAAAAAGGTCCTTCAACTGTCGAGAAAAAAATTATTAAAATTAAAGGACAAGAGAAGGCACTTAAAAAAATATTAGAGGATATTTCTGGAGGAAAAACTTGCTATGTAGGAGGAGAAGGTATTTTAATTAATTCAGATAAATTTAATGGTCTTAATAGTAGAGAAGCAAAAGAACATATTACAAAATTTCTTAAAAGTGAAAATTTAGGTAAGAAAACAATTCAATATAAATTAAGAGATTGGTTGATTTCAAGACAAAGATATTGGGGGACACCTATCCCTTTTGTTTATTGTGATAAATGTGGAATTGTTCCTATTCCTGAAAAAAATTTACCAGTCTTACTTCCTGAAAAAGTAAAGTTTGGAAAAGGAAATCCTCTTAAGACAAATAAAAATTTTCTTGAAACAAAATGTCCAAAATGTAAAACTAAAGCGAAAAGAGAAACAGATACAATGGATACTTTTTTTGATAGTAGTTGGTATTATTTGAGATATTGCGATAATAAAAATAACAAGGAAGCATTTGATAAAAAGAAAGTAAAATATTGGATGCCTGTTGATCAATATATTGGAGGGGTTGAACATGCTTGTATGCATTTAATTTATGCGAGATTTTTTACAAAAATGTTGAGAGATTTCGGATTTGTGAATTTTGATGAACCTTTTACAAGATTGTTTAATCAAGGAATGTTACATGGTTCAGATGGGGAGAAAATGTCAAAGTCAAAAGGAAATGTGGTTAATCCAGATGAAGTTTCTAAAAAATATGGTATGGATACTGCTAGATTTTTTTTACTTTCTTTAGCAGCTCCTGATAAACCTAGAGATTGGAGTGAGAAAGGAATTGAAGGAAGTTTAAAATTTATTAAAAAAATCATGAATTATTTTGATAGTGTTAAGATTGGAAAAGCAGATGCCAAAACAGAAAGCAAATTAAATAAATCAATTAAGGAAGTTACAAGGCAAATTGAAAGATTTAATTATAATTTATCTGTGATTAAAATAAGAGAATTGTTTAATTCATTGCCTAAGGAAACTAGTAAAGATGTTCTTAAAAAAAGTTTGATATTACTTTCACCTTTCTGCCCACATATTGCAGAAGAGCTTTGGGAAAAACTTGGAAATAAGAATTTTATTAGTTTGGAAAAATGGCCAAAATATGATGAAAAAAAGATCGATGAGAATTTAGAAAAACAAGAACAATTAGTTGAGAAACTTATTAGTGATATTAATCATGTTGTGAAATTAGTAAATGAAAAACAAAATACTGAAATAAAAAAAGTTTTTGTTTATGTTCTTCCAAACGAAAAAGAGATGTTTGAAGATGAAAAAGAGATTATTAAGAAAAAAATAAATATTGATATTCAAATTTATGCTGTGAATGAAAAAGATAAATATGATCCTGAAAATAAATCAAAAAAAGTGAAGCCTGGAAGACCTGGAATTTATCTCGAATAAAATTTCAAAATCAACAATGGGAAATTTAGTAAACTATGAAAAATATTTTACAATTTTTATTTTTTTAATAATTCTTCTACTTTTTGTATTTTTTTATCTTATTTATTCTTCAAAGCATGATTAATTTATTCTAAAATAGTTTTACTTTGACCACGCTTGGGCGTAGTAATACAATTCTCATTTGAGAATTGCTTTAATTCTTCTAATTCCTGCTGCAACAGATTCTTCTTTTATAATTTTAAATTTTCCAAGTTCCTTTGTGTTTTTTACATGAGGTCCTGCGCAAATCTCTTTTGAAAAATCTCCAACAGAATAAACTTTAACTATTTCAGGATATTTTTCCCTGAAATAAGATAATGCTCCAGACTTAACAGCTTTTTTATATGGCATTTCTTCATAACTTATAGAAAGATTTTTTTCAATTTCTTTATTTATTAAATTTTCAATTTTTTCAATTTCTTCTTCTGTTAATTTCCTTGCAAAATTAAAATCAAATCTTAATCTTTCTTTGGTTATGTTACTTCCTCTTTGTTGAACATCTTTTTCAAGAACAACTTTTAATGCTTTATGTAACAAATGGGTTGCTGTATGGTATTTTGCTGTTTGTTCAGAAGTGTCTGCAAGTCCTGCAGAGAATTTTCCTTTTGTTGATTTCCTTGAAAGTTCTTGATGTTTTTTTAATTCTTTTTCAAAACCTTTTTCGTCGATAT
>CAYMCN010000014.1:0-8424 GCA_964389155.1 Candidatus Woesearchaeota archaeon | reverse complement strand
TTTAAGCTTCCTTACAGTGCGAGGGAGATAACCATTAAAACAAACTGATAGATTATGATTGATTTGGTCATTGTTTGTGGCACTTCCTCACCGAGCCCTTTAATTTAATAAAAATGGTAAAGAAAAAACAAACAAAAAAGAAAGTTAAAAAGAAACTTGTTAAAAAACAATGTAGGTCTTCTAGAAAAAGGACTAAACAAAGTAAAGTTGAAAAACTTAAGAAATTAGCTAAGAAGAAAAAGTCTTCTAAGAAAAAATAGTGTTAATTATTAAATCTCTAAAAATTGAATTTTGACCCAAACTTTTATAAACTAAATTTAATAATTTTTTATTATTGATAAGTTGTTAAAAGTTATTATCAAATTTTTTTACAAATGCACATCCTACAACCCAAACATTCAAAACTTAACCAAAAAGAATCTGATGAGTTATTGAAAAAACTAAATATTTCTGAATCACAATTACCAAAAATTTTTTCAAACGACCCTGCTCTCCCAGAAAATTGCAATGTTGGAGATATAATAAAAATAGAAAGAAAATATTCCGAAGGAAAATCAGCTTTTTATTATAGAGTTGTAGTATAATAAAAGACACTTATGGTTTCTTTTACTAATCCAATTTAAAACACAAAACCCTTGAACAAAATGAATCAAAATAAACATATAGTTGTAAAAAAATATTTAGCAGAACATTCCTTAGTGGAATCAAACATTATTTCTTTTAATAATTTCATTGAACAAAGAATGCAAGAAATTGTTGAGGAAGTTTCAGAGAATATTAATAAAGATGATTTTGAAATAAATTTGGGAAAAATAAATATTGGAAAACCTCAAGTCATTGAATCTGATGGAAGCGCTTCATTAGTTATGCCTTATGAAGCAAGATTGAGAAATTTAACTTATTCTGCACCAATAACTTTGGAAATAACTATTAAAAAAGATGATCATACTGATTCAGAAATTGTTGAAATTGGAAAAGTTCCTGTTATGGTTAAAAGTAAAGCATGTAATACTCATGGATTATCTAAAGAAGAATTAATCAAAAATTACAATGACCCTTTAGATACTGGTGGATATTTTATGATTAATGGGAATGAAAGAGTAATGGTTATGTTAGAAGATTTAGCAGAAAATCAACCATTTATTGAAAATGATAGCAAGGGAAATTTAAATTTAAGAATGTTTTCTTTAAAGGGAACATATAGAATTCCAACAACAATTTCTGAAAGTAAAGAAGGAATATTTGAACTTTCATTTAGTAGATTTAAGGATTTACCTATAGTAATTATTTTGAAAGCATTAGGTATGATAAAAGAATCAGATATTGCAAAATATATTGGAAAAGAAACAGATAGTGTCATTGTTAATCTTTATGAATTTGTAAACATAGCGACGCAAGAAGATGCAATGATGTACATTGCAGAACAATCGTCATTACAAGGAACAAAAAAAGAAATTCTTGATAGAGTAAAACAAAGAGTTGATTCTTTTTTACTTCCACATATTGGATTAAGAAAAGAAGATAGAATGAAAAAAGCAATAACATTATGTAAATTAATAAAAAGATTTTTAATTGTAAAAGAAAACCCTGAATTAAGAACAGATAAAGATCATTATTCAAGCAAAAGAGTTCGACTTTCTGGAGATTTAATGGCTAATTTATTCAGAGTTAATCTTGGAATATTAATAAGAGATATACAGTACTCATTACAAAAAGCATCAAAAAGAAAAAAAGTATTTTCAATCAGGACAATTGCTAAATCAACATTATTTTCTCACAGAGTTGAATCTGCAATTGCAACAGGAAGTTGGGTAGGTGAAAGAAGTGGTGTAACTCAAAATATGGATAAGACAAATTATTTTGCGATAATTTCACAATTACAAAGAGTTTCAAGTATGTTATCAAGTGACCAGGAAAATTTTATGGCTCGTACATTGCATCCAACTCATTATGGAAAATTTTGTCCAATAGAAACTCCAGAGGGAACAGAAATTGGGTTAAGAAAAAATCTTTCAATTTTATGTAGGATTTCGACAAGAATAAATTTTGATGAAAATGAAATAATCAAAAAATTAGAAGGAGCAGGACTTAATAAAACAGAAGAAGGAGAAATAGATGTTTTTTTAGATGGTAAATTTATTGGAAATGTAACTTCTCTTCAAGAATTTGTAGATGAAGTGAAAGAAAAAAGAAGAAGTAAAGAATTTCCTTTAGAAATGAATATAAAAAATGATTCTGAGTTTAATGCAGTTTTAATTTCAACAGAACCTGGAAGAGCATTAAGACCTTTAATAATTGTTAATAATGGAATTTCAAATTTAACAAATGAACATTTAATTAGATTAGAACAAAATGAGATGAGTTGGGATGATTTACTTAAAGAAAAAGTAATAGAATATTTAGATACTTCTGAAGAAGAAAATGTGTTAATTGCATTATATGAAAAAGAGTTGACTTCTGAACACACTCATCTTGAAATAGATACAATGGATTTATTTGGTGTTATAACATCTTTAGTTCCTTATGGAAATCATGATCAAAGTTCAAGACTTAATAGAGGAAGTAAAACACAAAAACAAGCTTTAGGATTATATGCGGCAAATTATCTTTGTAGATTAGATACAGATGTTTCTATTTTACAATATCCTCAAAAACCACTTGTAAGAAGTTTTGTTTATGATACTTTAGAAACATATCCTGCAGGTCAAAATTTAGTTGTTGCAATAATGACTTATCAAGGATATAATATGAAAGATGCTTTAGTTTTTAATAAAGGAAGTTTAGATAGAGGAATTGGAAGAAGTTTTTATTTTAGACCTCATTCTACAATTGAAATGAATTATGCAGGGGGTTTAAAAGATGAAATATTAATTCCTGAAAAAGGAACATCTGGTTATAAAACAGAAGAAAGTTACAAACTTTTAGAAGATGATGGAATTATTTATCCTGAAGCTAATGTTGATGAAGGAGAAGTCCTTATTGGAAAGACATCACCTCCTAAATTTCTTTCAGAAGCAAGAGATATATCTGTAAGAACAAAGAAAGAATCAAGTGTAACAATGAGACAGGAAGAAAAAGGAATTGTTGAATCAGTATTTATAACAAAAGATACTGAAGGTAATAAAATTATTCAAATAAGAACAAGAGATCTAAGAATTCCTGAGCTTGGAGATAAATTTGCAACAGCTCATGGACAAAAAGGAGTCATAGGGGCGGTTGTTCCTGAAAATGATATTCCTTTTACTTCCAAAGGGATTAAACCAGATGTAATATTCAATCCACATGGTTTACCAAGTAGAATGACAGTGGGTTATTTACTTGAATTACTTGCAGGAAAAGTTAGTAGTTTAAGAGGGGAAATTGTAGATGGAACTTCTTTTTCAGGAGAAAGCAAAGAAGAATTAGAAGATCAACTTGAAAATTTAGGTTTTAGATATGATGGAAAAGAGTCAATGTATAATGCAATTACTGGAAAAAGAATGACTGGAAAAATATTTATTGGAAATTTATATTATTTGAAATTAAAATATATGGTTGCAAACAAGATTCACGGAAGAGCTTCTGGAAAAATTGCCTTGCTTACTCGTCAACCAATTGAGGGTCGTTCTAGAGGAGGAGCTTTACGTTTAGGAGAAATGGAACAGCAAGCATTAGTAGCTCATGGAGCATCATTATTATTAAAAGAAAGATATGATTCTGACAAAATTGTTTTACATATTTGTGCAGAATGCGGGGCAATTGCAGTAGAAGATAGTATAAGAGGTAGAATTATTTGTCCTTTATGTAATAGTGAAAATGCAGAACCTGTTGAAATTTCTTATGTTTTCAAACTTCTTTTAGAAGAACTTCAAGGAATGCATATTCGTTCAAAATTAAAATTAAAAAATAAATATGAATAAAATGAAACAAATATATGCTGATATTTTTACTGAAGGGATTCCTTTTGATGATTTTGAAGCAAAAAGAGTAAATGGCCGTCTTGAAATAACTAGTATAGGTGCTAGAAAAAGAGAGAAAAATATGAGGGAAGGAAATTGTCCTTTATATCATACAGGCTGTAATAGTGTTTTTGAAGGAGATAAATTTTGTTTTACCCCTGTTTATGCAATGTGCCCACATCTTAGATTAAGAGTTGAAGAAGAAAGGAGTTTTTTAAATTAAAATGCAAATAGTAAGAAAAAAAGTTGCTGAAATAGGATTTGCTTTGTTTAGTCCTGAACAGGTTAAAAAAGTTTCAGTTGCAAAAATAGTAACCCCTGAACTTTATGATATTGATGGGTATCCTGTAGATGGTGGTTTAATGGATTTAAGATTAGGAGCAATTGATCCAGGAGTAAGATGTAGAACATGTGGAGGACGTTTAAAAGAATGTTTAGGACATCCTGGAAGAATTGATCTTGCAAGGCCTGTAATTCATTTAAAATATATCCCTTTAATTGAAATGGGTTTGAGATGTTTTTGTCATGATTGTGGAAAATTAATGCTTAGTGATGAGAATTTAAAAAAATATATTCCAAGCGAAAGAGCGAAAAAAGCAAAGGATTCAAAAAAATGCCCTCATTGTAGTACAGCTCAAGAAAGAGTTAAACCTGATAAGCCAACAAGTTTTTACATTGGAAAGAAAAGGTTATCACCTATAGAAATAAGAGAAATGCTTACAAATATTTCTGATGAAGAATTGACAAAGATTGGAGTAAATCCTAAAGTAGCAAGACCTGAATGGGCTGTTATTACTGCACTTTTAGTTCCTTCTGTAACTGTGAGGCCAAGTATTATTTTAGAATCAGGGGAAAGAAGTGAAGATGATCTTACACACAAACTTTCAGATATTATTAGAGCAAATCAAAGACTTTGGGAAAATTTAAATGCAGGAGCTCCTGAAGTTATCATAGTAGATTTATGGGATTTATTACAATATCATATAACAACTTTTTTTGATAATACTGTTACAAGAATACCTCCAGCAAGACATAGAAGTGGACAACCTCTAAAAACAATTGAAGAAAGGATAAAAGGTAAAGAAGGTAGAATTCGTAAAAATTTAGCTGGAAAAAGAGTTAATTATTCTGCAAGAACAGTTATTTCTCCAGACCCTTCAATAGAGATTAATGAAGTTGGAGTTCCTTACGAAATAGCAAAAATAATAACTGTTGCTGAAACTGTAAATGATTTAAATATTGGAAAATTAAAAAAACTTATTGAAAAAAGGGAAGAATATCCAGGGGCAAATTATGTTATAAGACCTGATGGAAAAAGAAAAAAAATTTCTTTAGATTTAAAAGAAGAAATAATAAATGAAATTTCCCCTGGTTACAAAGTTGAAAGACATTTACAAGATGGTGATGTTGTTTTATTTAATAGACATCCAAGTTTACATAAGGGAAGTTTAATGGCTCATTTTGTAAAAGTTTTACCTGGAAAAACTTTTAGATTGCATTCAGCAGTTACTTTCCCATATAATGCTGATTTTGACGGGGATGAAATGAATATTCATTCACCACAAACAGAAGAAGCAAGAGCAGAAGCAAGAATACTTTTAGATGTTAAAAATAACTTAATCTCTTCAAAGAGTAATACAAATCTTTTAGGTTTAGATGAAGATGCTATAACAGGGAATTACCTTCTAGGGTTAGAAGAATTTTCAAGAGAATCTGCAAATCAAATTATTCATAATTTAGGAATTAACAAACAAATTTCAAAAAAGACAATTTCAGGAGCAGAAATTTTTTCTGAGATTTTACCTAAAATTAATTTTTCAAACAACTCAATAAAAATTAAAGATGGAAATATCATAAAAGGAAATATAGATAAAACTCTTTTTGGGGAAGAGAATGGAGAATTAATTAAAGAACTTGACAAAGTGCTTGGAAGAAATGAAACAATAAGAACAATAAGAAATGCATTTAATTTAGG
The DNA here is from genome assembly GCA_964389155.1 of Candidatus Woesearchaeota archaeon. GTDB lineage: Archaea > Nanobdellota > Nanobdellia > Pacearchaeales > GW2011-AR1 > CAYFFD01. The sequence goes on along the minus strand of CAYMCN010000014.1, from coordinate 2,511 downwards.
AGTGGGTTATTTAGCTAATAGAGGTATAACAATTTCTATTGAAGATTTAAATATAAATAAAAAAGCAATTGAAGAAAGTGATAATATTATTGAAAATGCGAGGAAAAAAACAGAAGAAATAATTGATATATATAATAAAGGAGATACTGAAACAATTCCTGGTAAAAATAAAGAAGAATCAAGAGAAATAAAAATACTTCAAATTTTAAATGAAGTTAGAACGAAAATTGGAGAAATGGTTAAAAAAGAATTTCCAAAAGATAATCCTGTGAATCATATGATTATTTCAGGAGGTGGAGGAAATATTCTTAATATAACTCAAATAGCATGTTGTGTAGGGCAACAGGCTTTAAGAGGAAAAAGAATTGACATTGGATATAATAAAAGAACTTTGTCTTTTTTTAAGAAAAATGAATTATCTCCTGAATCAAGAGGTTTTATAAAAAATTCATTTATGAGAGGATTACGTCCAGATGAATTTTTCTTTGGTGCAATTACAGGACGTGATAGTCTTATGGATACTGCATTAAGAACTCCTAAATCAGGATATTTATATAGAAGATTAGCAAATGCAATTCAAGATTTAAAAAGTGAATATGATGGAACAATAAGAGATAGCAATAATAATATTATACAATTTAAGTATGGTTATGATGGTATGGATATTTCAAAACTTCATCTTAATGGAAAAATGGATCCTGGAGAAGCAATAGGGATTGTAACAGCACAATCATTTGGAGAGCCATCAACACAAATGGCATTAAATGTTTTCCATTTTGCAGGTGTTCAAGAAATGCAGATTACTGCTGGTTTACCTAAATTAATTGAAATTTTTGATGCGAGAAAAAAACCATCATCTCCAAAAATGGATATTCACCTTTCAAAAGAATACAATAATGAAAAAAATGCAAAAATATTTGCTGAAAAAATAAAAGAAGTTACTGTTAAAGAAATTGCATCTGAAATAAATTTAAATTTCAGTGAAAAAAATATTGAAATAAAAATTGATAAACATGCATTAAGATTAAGCCATATTTCAATAAAAAAAATTGTTGAAAAATTTAATGAAATGGGATATAAGTCAAGAGAGAGAAATGATTCTATAATTTTAAACACAGCTGAATCTAATTTTAGAGAAATTTACAAATTTAAAGAAAAACTTAAAGACACAATAATTTCAGGAATTAAAGGTGTGAGTCAAGTTATGGTTGTTAAAAAAGATAGGAATTTTATTATAATAACTTTAGGAACTAATTTAAAGAAAATTATAGATTTAAAAGAAATTGATAAAGATAAAACAATTTCGAATGATTTTCATGAAATGGCGGGTGTCTTTGGAATTGAAGTAGCCAGACAATTAATAATTGAAGAAATAAAAAAAATTCTTAATACTCAAGGACTTGATATTAATATAAGACATCTTGAACTTCTTTCAGATGCAATGACAAATACAGGGGAAATGAAAGGAATTACAAGAATGGGAATTATTGCTCAAAAGTCATCGATATTAGCAAGGGCCACATTTGAAACTCCTACAAAACAATTCATAAATGCTTCAATAAAAGGAAGTCATGATGATTTATCTGGTGTTATTGAAAATATTATTCTGAATCAACCAGTTCCTGTTGGAACAGGATTACCTGGATTAACTGTTAAGGTTACAGGATCTTTAGTTAAAAAAGAATCTGAAAAAGTTAGTGCTAAAGAAAAGGTGATTAAAAAAGTAAAAGAATAAACTTTTGTTAAATTTTTTAAAATGGCTAAAACTATTAGTATGCAAGATATGAGGTATTTGAATTTGTTTGGAAAAATTACTCAAATAAGTACAAGGTTTTGTTTTTTTTATAATAATTCAATAATTTTTTGTGTTCCTAGAAGTTTGATTTCAAAAGCAATAGGTGAAAATGCAAGAAATATAAAAAAAATTTCTGAAATTCTTGGAAAAAGAGTAAAAGTTATTCCAACACCGAACGGGATTCATGATATAAAAAAATTTATAGAAAATATTGTTAGTCCTGTTACATTTAAAGATTTAGAAGTTGTAGAAAATGAAATAATTTTAACTGCTGGAAGTCAAAGTAAAGCAGCATTAATTGGAAGAAATAAAAGAAGGCTTTTTGAATTGCAAAAAATATTGCATGATTATTTTGGAAAAGAATTTAAGATTGTTTAATTTTTGTAAATGTTCTTTCTTAAACCAATTTCTATTACTAAAACAATTAGTTTATTCTTTTTAATATCAAGAATAGCTCTGTATTTACCTATTCTTAAAATATAGTAATTAGTTCCTCCCTTCTTTTTAACAAAATGATGTGGGCGAATTTTTATTCTATTAAATATATTAAGAATTCTTTCTTGTAAACTATTATCTAATTTAGAGAATTGAAAGTCTGCTTTTCTTGAGAATTCAACTTTATACATTTATTTTATATTTTTTCTTTAGTTCATCTAAAGAAATAGTCCTACCTTCTTTGAAATCTTTTTCAGCTTGTGTAATGTTCTTTTTTGTTT
>CAYMCN010000013.1:0-8580 GCA_964389155.1 Candidatus Woesearchaeota archaeon | reverse complement strand
TTTATGGTACTGGTTCAGGAGTTTCTGTTCTTGACGCTGTAGAAGCAGGTAATTTACAAACAAATTTACAATCTTTTATGGGCTCTGGAACAAGTGAAACATCCACATCAACAAGTGGTGAAACAGTATCTTTAGACACAAGTGGTACAAGAATTTGGCTTAATACTTCATTGAATACAGCTAAGTCAACAATGACAAAAACAGATCTTCCAACAGTTCTTGCAGATAATACTTTCCAAGGAAATGTTGAAGCAAAAATGACATCAACTCTTAAGTTTTATGCAGGAGGAGAACTTGGAGGAGCAAACTCAAGTAGAGTTGTCTTTTTAAAACAACCAAAAAGCAGTGATGATCCTATTATAGGTATAAGTATAGGATCTAGTGAAACTTCAAATCCTTTATATAATGCATCAGTAACTTTCAAAGCAGTTAACTTTTCACATTCTGATTCAGAAGGAGAAACAATAACTCTTTTTGGAAAAGATTTTGTTGTTAGTACTGCTACAACTGCAACTGAGTTAGTATTATTCTCTTCTGCTGAACAAGTTACTTTGACAAAAACAAGTAGTGAAAATCCTACTGCAACTGTAAATGTTGCAGGAACAGATTATGCTATTGAACTTCTTAATGGAGATTCAACAACAGCAACAATTGCTGTTGATGGAACAAGCAAAGATATAACAGAAGGTAATTCAAAGAAAATCGGTGATATTGAAATTGCTTTAAAAACAGTTACATCATCTGATGTTGCAGGAATAACAGCCACTTTATTAGTAGGTTCTGAAAAGCTTACTTTTACTAATGATGCAACAGTAACAAAAGGTTCAGATGCAGACCCTATTGATGGAACTAAAGCTTACTTAGCTGGAACTGTGGATTCTTTAACAGAATTAGCTGTTACTGTTTTCAGACCAGATTCAAGTAATGATGCAATTCTTCCAGGAGATGCTTTTGTAGACCCTGTTTTCGGAAGTTTTAAATTTGATTTTGTTGGATTAAGTTCTAATCTTGATGATACAAATAGAGAAACACTCAGTGTACAAAATTCAGCTGACAAAGGTATGAGTCTTACTATGACAGATAGTGATGGAAATACAGGAACATTTGATTTTGCTTATAATGAAACTTATGTAGCTGCTCAAGCAAACACTCCTGTAAGAAAACCAGCACACTGGAGATTAGCAGATGATAGTAACTATTCTATCTTTGTACATGAAGGTGCAAATCTTACTGAAGATGATTATACCATGCTTGGTAATGAAGATTATGGACACTTACTTCAAGTAACTCAAATCTACAATAATACAGGAACAGACTTTACTAATGATAGGCTTAAACTTCAAGATGTACTTAGTGGAGAAACATATACTGCTACTTTCACAGCTGAAACAACAGGTACTATTGCTATAGATGGTAAAAATTATGGTGTAACAATCCTTGGTTCAGGGGATGGCGGATATGCACATATTAAGTATCCTACAACTGACTCATCTACTACAAATACATGGGTATTTTATCCAACAATACAAACTGCAAATGGTGCAAGGGTTGCCCTTTACGAACCATTTAATGTGACAATGGGTAATATTAATGGTACTGTAGCTACAACTGCAACTATTATTAATTTCCCTGATGGAGATGGATATACTTCGGCTACATTTACATACGCAGGTATGGGTAACTGGACAGTTACAGGTGCTGGAAGCGGACTATTCTCTTCAAATGAGACATTAGCAGCTAACTATTCTGTATTAACAGTAGGAGAATTCAGATATAACATTTCATCTGCAGGAGCTTCTGGTAATTATGGTAATGATACTATGATTCATTTGATAGATCCTGAAGATTATACTAACAATATGACAGAACCAAGTGTTATGGTCTTCGAAGAAAAAGATGATCAAAACAAATACCATGGATTTGTTATTAATCTTGAAACAGCTCCTGCTGGAACAAGTTCTTCAGGTGTTGGTGTAGATGATGTATTATTTACACAAAATGGTGAATATTACCATGCATCCGCAACTTTAGCTAGTGATAGTGATTTTACACAAGATATTGATTGGTGGGGAACACTTGTAACAACTGATGCAGATGATTCTGATCAGAAAACAGTTACAGTAAGTTATCCTACAAACCAAGTATATGCACAAATATATATTGGTGAAGAATCTGCAAGTGTAACATCTTCAGGTACAACTAGTACAGCTTCACAGCTAGGAGATGTTCTTGTTAAAGATACTGAAATAAGCTCTGTAAGTTCAAAAAATCTAATTGTTGTTGGTGGTACTTGTATTAATTCAGCTGCTGCTAATGTATTAGGTGGAGCTTACTGTGGAAGTAGTTTCACAGATGCAACAGGTGTTGGTTCTGGAGAATTCTTGGTTGAAAGTGTAGGTGATGCTTACACAACAGGAAAAGTAGCATTAGTTGTTGCAGGTTATGACGCTGCAGACACTGTAAATGCTGCTAAGTATCTAAGAACACAAATTGTTGATACAACAGCTGGTATGAAATATAAAGGAACAACTTCAACAAGTGCAGAACTAGTTGTAGCATAAATCCGAAAAATTTAATTTTTTTTCTTTTTCTTTTTTTTAATAACTTACTGAGAAGTCTGCAAATAACAATAAATTTTTATATCTTTAATATCAAAAATTAATATGAGAAAAATAGGTTCAAAATATCAAGAGGAAAAGAGAAGAAAAAGAAATCAATTCGTATTAGGGTTTGTCCTAATATTTGTTATGTTTTTTAGCGTTATAGGATATTCATTTCAAGGCACAGTAAGTCATAATAATATTGTTGAGAACTCTAATTATAATGGCTTTGAATTCATTGAACAAAATGGATTTTGGATTTTAAATCAAAACAATGTTAATCTTATTTTTAGGTACAGTCCAAACGAAGTTCCCAATATAAATTCTGAATTAAAAAATTTAAATAATTATAATGGAAAACCTCTTTATATTTTTTCAGAAAGTACTGAAGCAGAATCAGAAATTCGTACAAATTTATTCCAATCAGTTGAAAGAATTCAAAATGCATGTTTAGAAGAATGTGATAAAAACTTACCAATTAAAACATGTGAAGATAATTTCATAATAATAAAGGAAGGTGATGAAAAAATAGTTCAAGAAAATAATTGTGTCTTTATTACTGGAAAAATAGAAGATTTAACAAAATTAGCTGATGAATTCTTATTTAAAATACTTGAAATTAAAAGTTAATTTTAAAAACAAAAATAATCTTAAACAAAAATGGTAAAAAGAAAAAAAACAAATTCAAAAAAAAGAAGATTTTATGAAATTTTTAAATTGAAGAAAAAAGGTAAAGAGGAAACGGTAAAAGTTGAAGGTTATGAAACTGTTGAAGAAAAGCCAACAAAAAAAGAAATAATAAAAGAAAATAAAATATTAAGAAATATTTTTATTTCAATTGGGATTATGGCTGTCTTAATTTTATTAGGTTATTTATTTATTGATAATGTAAGAAATTTTGAATATCAAGGAGTAGATTTTGAAATTATAAAATTTTGTGATGAAAAACCTTGTTTAATTTTATACCAAACTTCTCTTCCTGTAATCTATAATGGAAACAAAGCAGAATACAATTTTTATTTAAGAAATGATCCTAGAAATTTAGATGTGCCATTTAAAGGAGAAGTTAATTTAATACCTAATATGATAATTAATGCAACAAATGATTTTAATTGTAATGGCGATGGGATAATTTCTATGGTAAACTTGGTAAAGCTTTATGAAATAATTGGGACAAAAGTTATTAAAAATGATAAATTAGAATGTGATCCTTCAGGAAATTATATGTTTTTAAAAATTCAAGAAGCAAATGAGACAAGTATAGAACAAATTGGGATGGCTTGCTATACTTTAAACGTTAATAATTGTGAGATTTTAGAAGCTACAGAGAAATTTATGATTGAGACTTTTGTAGAAGTTAAAAGGAAATTATAATTTTTAAAAATGGATTTAAAACTGATTTATGCTTTAATTCTTACAATAATGCCTTTAACTGAATTAAGAGTTGGGCTTCCAATTGCGATAACTTATGCAATAGAAAAAAATATTTCAGTATTTCTTATTTTTTCCATAGTTGTTTTATTAAATATTCTTGTAATCTTTTTTATTTTTTATTTTCTAGATAATATTCATAAGATTTTTATGAATATCAAAATTTACAGAAATATTTTTGACAAATTTTTGGAAAGATTCCAAAAGAAAGTTGATAAATTTGAAAGAAAATATGAATCTCTTGGTTTTTTAGCTTTAATATTATTTGTCGCCATACCTTTACCAATAACAGGTGTATGGACTGGATGTCTTGCTTCTTGGTTATTAGGTTTAGACAGGAAAAAGAGTATTTTAGCAATAGCTCTTGGAGTAATTATCGCAGGTGTTTTAGTTCTTCTTGGAACTCTTGGGGTTATTAATTTATTTTTTTAAAAAAAGATTTTTTATGAAGAAATCTTAAATCAGAATAAAAAGGGATTTCTTTTATCTTAAAAACTTTTACTTCTGCAAACCAAATTCCAACAACAAAAATAATACTCATAAAATACCAGAATAATTCATGAGCTATATCAAAAAAAGAATATCCTGAGTAAGCAACTAAACTTAAAAAGAAAATTCTTAAAATGTTTATTAATAATAATGATGAGAATGCAAAAATTATCATTTTAATTCTTTTTGCAATCTTTATTTTAGGTATAGATAAGTTAAGGATCAATAAAAAATAATAAGCAGAACCAGCAATACATGCTTTAATTAATTCTATTGCAATTTTTTCATTTAGAATAAAAATATTTCCAAGCAAAGAAGTATCAAAAAACAAATTAAAAAGAAAGTAAATAGAATAAATTGTTAAAGGCGTAAAAATAAAATAAAAAATAAAAAGATTTGGCAGAGCAACTAAAATAAGAATAGTGTATCTAATAAAAATGTCAAAAAATCTTCTTGAATCTTTTTTCATAAAAATTATATGAGATTTATATTTAAATAATTTTTATAATTCTGGTCGTATCCTTTCCTCAATTTCTTTTCCAATAAGCGTAATAACATTTCCATCTACAGATTTTTTAAGCCACATACTACCTACAATTCGTGCTTCACAAGATCCACTATTTTTACTATCATCAACATATCTTTTTTTAACATAACCATCAAAAAGATCTTTAACACTAGTGGGAAAATATATAGGTGAAAGAACTTTTTTAAAATTAGAATCTTGTCTTTCAAACACTATAACACCTTGGTATAATGCTCTAGACATTTTTATTAAAAAGAGTTTAATTTAAATAATTTTATTAATTATTTTCTCAATAATCTTACAACTACAAAAACTATAGATAATATTAAAACTACATTAAATAATCCTAATCCCCACAAGTACAAGTTATCTCCTATAACTCCTCCTGTTAAGAATCCCCCGAAAACTGAAGAAGATTCAATTTCTACTGAAACTTGTTGTCTTTTTACTAATTGATTATCTGAAACAAGTTCAATATTGAATAATTCTTCTCCTGAAGCATCGCTTTTTACATTAAAGGTAACTAAAACATCTTTTGATTTACCTGAATCTAATGTTAATGTTGTTGGAGAAATATCTGCTGAAGATGCCCATCCTGAATATCCTGCTGCGTTTAAAATATAAGTAGTTGTATCATCCCCTGCATTTGTTATTGTAGCTTTAACAACTAATTCTTCTCCTGCTTTTCCACCAGATTCTAAAACCGCAGAAACTACTGCTTGTGTAGCTGTTGAAGAAGCACCACAATTTCCTTGTACTTTAAGCAAGGCATCAAAAGTGCCATCTGAAACTTCATCATAAAATTCGTCATTTTCATCATAGTCATAAAAAATTTCCATAGCTAAAACATATTGTTGTTCTTTAGCGTCTGAAGGAATATCAAAATTAAATACTACTTCTGTTTTTTCACCTTCATCTAAATCACCTCTAACTATTTCTGCTAAATTAAGCCCTAATTCATTATTAACAAGAAGAACTTTAATTTGGTCTAAAAAATCTTTATCCCCAATATTATAAATATCTGCTGATAAGGTTACTGATGCGTCACAAAATGCCTCTGTTAAGATAGGATAACTATTTTCATCAATAATAACCATTTTCTCTTTTTCATTTTCTTTTGAAATTTGAATTTCACCAATATATTCTGAAGAACCAAAATCATCTAAATTTTCAGAATGATCTATACATGTATCACTTTGATCTCCATCAGGATATGCTTTAACAACAAACCAGTAATCATCTTCATCCACTTCAGTAGGATCTACTCTAAATTCAAAAGTATGTTTTTCATCTCCATCTTCATCAATATCTCCAACTTCGACTTCTTCATCATCTTTACTTATCCAAATCATATCATCAATAATATTTGTATTAGAATTTTCCTTAAATAATCCTAATTCGAAAATAACATCATTTAAATCAACATTATCTTTGTTATTTTCAAGTTCAATTTCAATTTCAATAAGATCTAAAGGAAACCATTCATCATCATCGCCTTCCCCTCTATTGTTTATATCTACTTTTAATTTTAAATCAGTATCATCTACAGAGCCACTTGAACAAAAAGAATCTAAAAAAGAAAGTGTTAATGTTTGATTATTTGTTGAATTTCCAGTTTCTTGAATAATATAAGCTTTTGAAAAACTTCCAAGGATAAAACTGCTTGAAAGAGAAGATGTTGTGGCTGTAACCACACTTGAACCACTTGCAGCAATACTTAAGCTTGTTTCATTAAAAACTATTGTAACATTATTTCCATTAGTATCTGTAATTTTTTGTGAAGCTAATGAAATATTTAATATGTTTGAAGCGTCTGTATTTGCAATTGTAAATGTTTGAGAACTATCATTTTTATTAAAATCTAATGAACTTGGTGTTAAAGTAAATGCAGCGCTTGTAAAACTTACTAACATAACAAATACTAACATACTCAAACCAAATAGACTGAAAATTTTTGATTTCATTTTGTAATCATTTTGGAGTGATTATGGTTTATAAAGATTTCTATTTTATAAGATATAGGTTAAAGACAGAATTACAAAAACTTTATATATTGTATTTATTATAATTATAATAAGAAGAAAATGGTCATTAAATCTAAGGAAAATAGTGTCGGAGCTTGGGCTTTTTTAGTAGGAGTTATTCTCGCAATTGTCATAGGACTTTCAACAACTTTAGTTTCAATCCCTGTTCTTAATTCGTTTAGTGCACAGATTTATGCAATTTTAGTTTTATTGGGAATATTTGTAGGATTCATGAATGTTGCTGGAAAAGATTCTCAGACATTCTTATTGGCAGGAACAGTTTTAGTTGTTGTTAGCAAATTTGGAATGGAAGGTGTTACAGGATCTTTAATAGGAATAGGTGTTGGCGATGCAGTTTCTTCTGTATTTGGGGCTTTATTAGCACTATTCGCACCTGCAACAATTATTGTAGCATTAAAAACAGTTTTCTCTATAGCAAAAGTTTAAATGAAATTTGCAGATAGGTTAAGATGTCTTCTTGGAAAACATAATTGGGAAAAATTTATGGGTGTTAGAAATATTGGTGGAGGAAAATTCTCTCAAAAATATGTTTGTAAAAGATGTAGAAAAATGAAAGAGAAAGTTAGTTAATTTTCTTAATCATTCAAACTTATTTTCTTTTTGTGGTTCTGCTTCTTTATGGATTCTTGCAAAAGAAGGTGTTGCAATAACAATATCTTCTCCAAAACCAGCAATACTTCCTTCAAGAGCATCTATTGTTTTTTTAACTTTTGAAATAGCTCTTTTTAATTCAATAGAATCTTTTTGTTTTAGTATTTTTATGTCAATAATTGCTATAGTATATCCTTCTCTTAAAGCATTAAGAATTTGATTGACATCTTCATATTGTTTTAGTGCAAAAAGCTTAACAAGAACTTTTTTATCTGATTTTTCTTGTCCTAAATCAATCTCTAAATATTCCTCATCGTCAAATTCGTTAATTGAACCTGAAAAAGCTCTCTTTATTTTTTCAAAAACCATGTTAAATTTATGTGGTGTATAAGATTTATAAATATTTCGTAACTTTTTTGTTACTTTTTCATTGTTTTCATAACTTCTTCCCTTAATTTACTAACTTCTTCCATCAAAGAACTTTCTTGTTTTTCAATTGCTTTTATTCTTAAATCTAAGATTTTTTCTTTGTTTAAAAGTTCTTCATTTACTTTTAATTTGTCTGTTTTAATCATTAATTGTCCAATAATCTTGAAGACATCATCTTTTGAATCTTTTATTTCACTTAATGCTGCTTGAGTTTCAGAAAATTCCATTTGAAAAGATTGTTTTTGATGGAATGTGTTTTGAAGTTTCTGTTCCAATATTTGCATTTCTTCTATTTTTTTATTTTGATCTTCCATTTTGAAATTATATTGCCTTTACTTTTTTAACTTTTGTTCTTGGCTTGTAGAAAATCTTGCTTCCGCAATTAACACAAACAAATCTATTTTCAAGGTTGTTACTCTTAATCTTCTTTTCACATTTAAAACATTTATATGTTGCCATTTTATTCTAA
>CAYMCN010000012.1:0-8619 GCA_964389155.1 Candidatus Woesearchaeota archaeon | reverse complement strand
ATGCAATTTCTGGTTTTGGAAAAAAAGTTTTGTTAGTTGATGGAAATTTTTCAGCGCCAAATTTAGGAATTTATTTAAAAATTATAGATCCTGAAAAAACCTTACATGATGTTTTAGATAGATCGGCAAACTTTAAAGAAGCAATTCATAAATTTGATAATTTTGATGTTCTTCCTTCAGCAATTTTTAACAAAAAAGAAATTAATCTTTTTGGATTGAGAAATAAAATTAAAACATTAAAAAACAAATATGATATTATTTTAATTGATTCTTCTCCTGCTTTGAATGAAGAGACTTTAGCGGCAATGATTGCTTCAGATGAATTAATAGTAGTTACAACTCCTGATTATGCAACCTTGAGTATGACATTAAAAGCAGTCAAACTTGCAAAGCAAAGAAAAACTCCTATAAACGGTTTGATTTTAAATAAAGTTCATAATAAAAATTTTGAATTGTCTGTAGATGATATTCAAAAAACAACAGAAGTTCCTGTGATGGCTGTTATTCCTCATGACATTAATGTTTTGAAATCTGTTTCTAGTTTTATGCCTTTAACTTCTCATAAACCAAAATCAAAAGCAAGTATTGAATATAAAAAACTTGCAGGAACATTAATTGGAGAAAAATATAAACCTTTTTCTTTGAAAAACTTTTTTAAAATTACTCCAAAGAAGCACGAGATTAATAGGGAAATTTTTTATAAAAATTATTTTAAATAGCCCTACCCGGATTCGAACCGGGGTCACGGCCTCCAAAGGGCCGCATTCTTGGCCACTGAACTATAGGGCTTTAAATTTAGAAAAAGAGATAATATTTATAAGAGTTTTGATATTTCAATTAATTATCTTCATTAAGAAATCTACATTCTGCTTCATAATTCATTGTTTCTCCATCTCTTTTACATGTTCCTGTTATTTGAAATTCTGGGGCTTTTCCAGATTCTTTGTCTTGGATAAAGTATTCACATTCTTGTCTACATTCTCTTGTTTCTTGAAAACATAATCCTGCAGGATAGTCTTCTCCATAGTTCCTAAAACAAGGATGTGCTGCGCAATCCCCACAAGTATAACCCTGCTTTCTAACTTCCCCTATTTTATCATACGCACCTTTCATTTGCCTTAAAAAAGTACTTTTTGTTTTAATAGAATCTACAATTAAAGTAGTGCCATCTTCTCCAGAAGCAACTACTAAATCACTTTCTCTTTTTGGTTTAAACTCGATTATGTCTGCCATACATTTTGATGTTGAAATTTCTTTTTAAGAATTATTGTATTAATACCACTACTTATATCTTCCTCTTTTTTCAACTTTTTCAAGCTGTTTTAATACTAAATCTGCTTTTTCAGATTTTTTATAATTTTTTAGAACTTCACTAAATAATTTTTCCCAATTTTTGAAATGTTTTGCTTCTAATGCTTGTTTTAGTAAATGTAAATCAACTGCTTTATCTTCAATTTTATAACTTATAAACCCAAGACCAAAATCAATAAAATAAACATTATCATTTTTTACAATCATATTTGAAGTTGTTAAATCTCCATGAATAATATCTGAATCATGAAGTTTTGCAATATTTTCTCCAACTTGTTTGAAAATTTTTAATTGTTGTTTTTCAGGAAAATTGTCTAAATATTTTGATAATTTTTTCCCATTGATAAATTCCATTAAAATTTCCTTTGTTTTTTCATCTGATTTTAAAACTTTTGGAACAGAAATTTTTTTTGAAGCTTTTTCTAAAAGTTTTGTTTCTGCGCGAGTTCTTAACTTTCTAATTTTTTCATCTAATTCAGAAATTCTATAAGATTTTTTCACTCGTTTTTTAATTATTTTATTTTTGTCTAAAAGAATTAATGCTTCTGCTCCTTGGAAAATAATTTTTCCAACCATTCTAAAACTTCAACTTTCCACCTTTCATAAATTTCTTAGCCATTTTCATCATTTGTTTTTGACTCATTCCACCTTCTAAATTCATTTCAGTAGCTCCACCTTTAATCATCTCATTAAACATTTTGTATTGTTTTAACAAAGAACGAACATCTGAATTATTAACACCAGAGCCTTTTGCAATTCTTGTTATTCTTGAAGTTTCTTTCTCAAGAATTTCTGGATTTTCTTTTTCTTCAGAAGTCATTGATTTTAAAATATGTTCCCATTTTGAAACTTTTGCTTCTTGATTTTCCAAAAGATTTTCAGGAATCTTTGCATTTCCTAAACCAGGAACCATTGATTTAATTTTTTCAAAACCACCCATGGAATTCATAGATTTTACTTGTTCAATAACATCTTCTAAACTTAATTTTCCTTCTTCAACTCTTTTTTGAATTTTTGCTTGTTTATCTTCATCTGTTACTGATTTTATTTTTTCTATTAATGATTGTAAATCACCCATTCCTAAAAGCCTTGAAAGAAATTGTTTTGGATTAAATTCTTCAATATCATTTATTTTTTCACCTGTTGTTATAAAATAAACTCCTGAATTTATTTCAGCACAAGCTGTTAAAGCTCCACCACCTTTTGCAGTAGAATCCATTCTTGTAATAATAACTCCAGAAATATCAACAGCTTCTTTAAAATTTTGAGCTTGTTGTTTTGCTGCTTGTCCAATATCGGCAGGCATCACCAAAATCGATTCTGTTGGTTTTATGTATTTACTTAAATTTTTTATTTCCTTAGCCAATTCCTTGTCTAGACTATGTCTTCCTGCTGAATCAATTAAGACCACATCATAATCTTTTAATTTTGGTTCTATATCTTTCCAAGTTTTTATTGCATCATCTTCATCAAATTCTATGAAATAATTTAATTTGTTTTTTTCAGCTAATTGTTTTAATTGTTCTTTTGCAGCAGGACGATGGACATCTAATCCAACAAGAGCAACTTTGTTCCCTCTTTTAGCATAATAATTCCCAAGTTTTGCTATTGTTGTTGTTTTTCCCACACCATATAATCCTAAAAGTAAAATTTTGTTCTGTTTTTTTTGCAATTCTAATTTTTTGTATTCTCCAAGTAATTTTACTAATTCATCATGTAATAATTTTATTATATGTTCTTTTTTGTCTATTTCTTTTATTCTTTCATCTAATGCAGCTTTTTTTATTTTATCAGTTAATTCCTTAACTAAAACAATATTTACATCTGCTTCAATTAATGCTCTTTGTAAATCTCTTACTATTGAATCAACAAGATTTTTGTCAAGAAATATAGCATTAGCTATTTTATCTGTTGCTTTTCTTAATACTTCCCCAAGTTTTTCTAACATTTAAAAACAACCTACGGTTTTTTTTGATTTTCCCTCTCGACGCGGAAGGGCGATTTTTAATTGCCTCCGAGGAAATCGCGTAGATATTATTTTAAGAAGTAAATTAATGATTAATAAAGTTGTGGTTAAATTTTTAAGTTTCATTTACTTTAATTTATTATGAAAAAAGATTGGAAAAAAGAGATTGCAAGAGATGTTTTGGCTTTTGGAAGTATTGTATTTTATGTTTTAGTTATTGTAAGAGCTTTGATTAAACCTTACAGACCTTTTGTTGATAGTCTTGTTGTTGCGATTTTAGTTCTGATTGTTTTGTATATTTTCATTAAAAATTATGATACTTATATTGCGAGAGGATTTGTACTTGCTTTTTTCACAAGTATTTTTTATCAAGATAGATTATTTTCAATTTTTGCAAGTTTTCTTTTCTTAGGATTAATTTTTTCTTCTTATTATATTGGAACTGAGAAGTCTAAAATTTTGAAAGGATTAATTTTTGGAGCCATTAGTATTGCTATTGGTTATTATGGTGTTTTTTGGGTTTAAAGTCCCAACTTTCCAATAAACTTTTTTTTGTCAAAAACTTCTATTGCTTCATATTCTTGTCCTGTTCCTAAAAATAAAATTGGTTTTTTTGTAACATAACCAACTGATAAAGATGTTCCACCTTTTTCATCAACATCTGCTTTTGTTAAAATTATTCCATCAATTCCAATGCTCCAATTAAAACTTTTTGCTTGTTCTACAACATCATTACCTGTAATACTTTCCCCCACAAATAATTTCAAATCAGGTTTACATACTTTTGAAATTTTCTCAATTTCTTTTAAAAGATTTTTAGCAGTGTGCATTCTTCCAGCTGTATCAATTAATATACAATCTATATTATTTTTTTTAGCATATTTTATTGCATCAAAACCTATTGCTGCAGGATCAGAACCATATTCATGAGAAATAACTTTTATCCCTATTTTTTCTCCGTGTTTTTTTAATTGTTCAATTGAAGCAGCTCTAAATGTGTCGGCAGCAGCAAGAACGCAAGAAATTTTTTCTCTTTTTAAATAATCAGCAATTTTTGCAACAGAAGTTGTTTTCCCAACACCATTTATTCCACAAAATAAAATTATGTAAGGTTTATTTGTTTTTTCTTTTATTTTTTCAGGAATATTAAATGGTTCTATTAAAATTTCTTCGATTATTTCTTTTAATGAATCTTTTATTTGCCCTTCAATTTCTTTTTTTAAAAATTCTTTTCCAACAATTTTTTCTTTTAATTTATTAATTATTTCTTCTGCAACTTCTAAAGCAATATTATTTTCTAAGAGAAGCATTTCAAGCTCTTCAGAATAAATTTCAAATTCTTTTTCAGAAATTTTAACTCTTTTTATTTTCTCACCTATTTTTTTGAAAAATCCTTCATCTTCTTGAATTTTTTCTAATTTTTCTAAATCTGGTTCATATTTTTGTTTTCCAGCATCAAACTTCATTGGAAGTTTAATTTCTTTAAGAGGTTCTTCTTTCTTTTCCCCAACTTTTTTAATTTCTTCTTTAGTTTCTTCTATTTCTGTTTTTTCAGATATTTTATTTGTCCAGTTTTTGAGCTTTTCTTTTAATTTTCCAAACATATTCTTTCTAGTTATATTTGATTTATAATTTTTTCTTAATGAATATAAATTTTTATAAAGAATACAATATTTATTTTTGTATGAAAGGAATATTAGTTATTTTAGATGGTTTAGGAGATTTACCAAATAAGCAATTAAATGATGAAACACCTTTAGAAGCAGCAAATACCCCTAATTTAGATTTTTTAGCTAATAGAGGAGAAATGGGCTACATGTATCCTATAAAACCAGGATATATCCCCCAGTCAGATGAAGCAGTTGTTTCTATTTTTGGTAATGATTTAATTTCGAGTACTAGAGGACAGTTAGAAGCAAGTGGTGCTGGAATAAAATTGATAAGAGGTGATTTAGCATTAAGAGCTAATTTTGCAACAATTGATTCTTTGGAAAAAGGAAATATTTTAGATAGGAGAGCGGGAAGAACCTTAACAACAAAAGAGGCAAAGACTCTTGCAAAAGCGTTAAATAAAATTAAACTTGCCCGTGAATTTATTTTTAAGCCAACAATTCAGCATAGGGGGGCTTTAGTGTTTAGGGGAGGATTTTCAGATAATATATCAGATAATCATGTTTATTTTTTGAAAGGGCAAGATGATAAAATAAAACTTTGCAAACCTTTAGATGATGATGAAAATTCACAGTATTCTGTAAATATTGTAAATGAATTTCTTGAAAAAGCTTATGAGGTTCTTGATAAACATCCTGTCAACGAAAAAAGAAGAGAAAAAGGATTAATGCCTGCAAATTATATTCTTTTAAGAGGTGCAGGAATTGAAATACCAAAATTAAAATTTTATAGAAATTGGCTTTCTGTAGCCTATATGCCTGTAGAAATTGGATTTTCAAAAATTTCTGAAATGAAGGTTTTTTCTTTTAAATATCCAAAACAAAAAAAATTAGATGTTTATGAAAATCTCTATAAATCTTTGAAAAAAGCATGTAAGGTTTCAATTAAAACTATTAAGAGAAATCATAAGAAATTTGATTATGCATATATTCATATAAAAGAAACAGATGTTCCTGGACATGATAATAAGCCTTTTGAGAAAAAGGAAATGTTGGAACATGTTGATCAAACTCTTTTTAATTTTTTAAGAAAATTTGCACCACAAAGAAAAATTAATATTGTAGTAACAGGAGATCATTCAACACCGTGCAAATTAAAATCACATTCAGCAGATCCTGTTCCTGTTTTGTTTTATAATGATTCAGTCCCAAAAGAAAAAAAATTTAATGAAAAAGAAGCAAGAAAAGGTATTTTAAGGAAAATTTTTGGACACGATTTGATTAAAAAAGTTGAGTTTGTTTAATCATAAAATAATAAAGCTTAAATAATGATATTTTGATTTCTTTTTATGTTAAGAAGTAGGATTGTAAATGAAGAAATAATTCATACTGCTGGAGGTCCTGTAAGAATTACAATTCATTATCTTGGGATTTGTGTTTATGAAGTAAGAATTATTTCCGAAGATGGAATTCTTATTGAAGAATTTGATGAAATGGGTCAAAGAACTGCAGGAAATACTTTTAATGAAAAATGTAGGTTTTATAGGGAGGGTGGACAAAATCATACAAGTGTTTTTTTAGATTTGGAAGAAGGATTACCTGATAGGGAAGTTACAACTAATCTCCCTTATGATGACAGGATATGATTTCAAACAACAATTCTTAAAAATTCAGACTTTCTTTTAATATCATGATAACTTACAAAGATATTGATAATATTACAAGAAGTGAAAGATATTCTGAAAATTTACAAAAACTTCCTGCAAATTTCATTAATGATGCTGTTGATTATTTAAAAGAAAAAAAAGAAATTGCTTCAAAAAAAGATGCGGATTCTTCAGAAGTTATTACAAAGACTAGAAAACAACTTGAAAATGCATTAACTCTTATTAAAGGTCTGATAAGGGTTAGGAAGAAAAAAATTTTAAATTTGGTTTTAATTGCTTCTGAAACTGGAATTTCAAAAAAGGATTTCGATGATATGCTTGATTTTGAGAAAGAACTTTTTGACGAATTAATGAAATGCGTTGAATTTAATGATAAGAAAGTAAATGAATTTTTTAATGGAAAAAATAAACAAAAAATTGAATTAATTATTTTTAAAGAAGATGTTGGAGAGTTTATTAATTTAAATGGTGAGAAAATAGGTGGTTTTGAAAAAGGGCAAACTGCAAATATTCCAAAAGAAATTGCTAAAATACTCATTGAAGATGGGAAAGCTGAAATTATGAAACAATAAAATGGTAAATTTTTATTTTGATATTGAAACAACAGGATTAAATCCAAAAAAAGATAAAATACTTACGATTCAATATCAAGAGCTTGATAGAAATACTGGAGAACCAATAGGTGAATTAAAGATATTGAAAGAATGGGAATCCTCTGAAAAAGAAATTATCAACAAATTTTTATTTGATACACATGTTTTGGATAATTATCCATTTAGTTTTATTCCTGTAGGATATAATCTAAATTTTGAAAATAGTTTTTTAAAAGAAAGAACAAAAATAAATGAATTGCCTTCTGTTGATATTTTGAGTAATCCTTTTATCGATTTAAGAGTTATAGGGATACTAATGAATAAAGGAGAATTCAAAGGTTCTGGTTTAGATAAATTGACAGAAAAAAAATCAGAAGGAAGTAGTATTCCAATGTTGTACAATAATCATGAATATGAAAAAATAATAGAATATATTAAACAAGAGGCAAGTGAATTTTTAAAACTCAATATTTGGCTTTATAAAAAATTACCTTTGTTATTGGAACAATTTAAAGAAGATAATGAATAAATTTATTAACTTAATATAATTTATTTTTCCATGAATTTTATAAGTAGGACAATAACAGGAGGATTAATGATTATTGCAGGATTAGTTTTAATTGTAGTTTCTTTTTTTATATCCTTTGTGTTTTTAATTTATGGCATAATTATTTTAATAATAGGAACTATTATTCTTTTAAATAAAAATGAAGATAAACTAGAGAAAATTAAAAATAGGAGAAGTAAAAAATAATGACAGAAATAATTGTTACAACAGGTAATGAGATTCCTGAGAAAAAAGTTATAGAAGTTTTAGGAGTTGTAAAAGGTTCAACAGTTAGAGCGAGAAATGTTGGAAGAGATATTGGAGCTGGATTTAAAAATTTAATTGGTGGAGAAATAAAAACTTATACTGAAATGACTTCTAATGCAAGAGATGAATCTTATAACAGGATGGTTAATCAGGCAATTATATTAGGTGCAGATGCAATTATTGGGGCGAGGTTTATGACTTCAATGGTAACGCAAGGAGCATCAGAAATGTTAGCTTATGGAACAGCTGTAAAGTTGAAATAAGTTAAAAAGCCTACAGAGAGATTTGAACTCCCGACCCCCGGTTTACAAAACCGATGCTCTACCACTGAGCTATGTAGGCACGAAGAAACCTAAGTTTCTATGATTTTTAGAAAGAAATTCTGTTTAAAAGATTTCTTATTCTTTTTTAACAGATTTTTTTAGAGTTTCTTTTTCAATTTTAAAAACTCTAATTTCACAAAGAGAAAGAGGATATATTTTTTTAAGTTTTAAACTCAATGGTTTTTGCATTTGATTTTTTAAAATGTCATCAAATAATGTTTCTGTATCTTTATCTTTTACATATTCCATTAATTTTTCTTTTGCTTTGTTCCTTAATGTCTTTCTAACAGCTCTTGAAACTTTTCTTCTTGTTATAAGAAATGGTTTTATTCTAA
>CAYMCN010000011.1:7349-8624 GCA_964389155.1 Candidatus Woesearchaeota archaeon | reverse complement strand
ACAATTTTTCTTTTGTATAATTGCTTTAAAATACTTGCAGCTCTTTTATGCCAGAAATCTTCATCATCTATAGGTCTTTCTTTGCTTGGAGATGATTTAACAAATTCAGCCCATTCAGGTTTTTTAAATTCAGGAATTTTTTTCAAAGCTTCTGCTAATTTTAGATTATATTCTTGTTGATCAAAATCATATACAGTCATTTTATATTTGGCATTCCTTTCGGAATTAGAATCTCTATTTAAAGATTAACCTTATTTTACAGAAGAAAGTTGATTTATAAATTTATTCCCTAACTTTTCTCCACTTTTTAACAACAATTGTAAATCCTATTATTCTTGAAGTATAATTTTTGCCTAATTTTTTAAGAATTTCATCTGAAAATTTTTTAATTTCTTTTTTATCTCTTGTTGCATTTTTCAAAACAGAAATTTTAACATTCCAATGTTTTTTAAAAAGATTTTTCAAACTAAGAATAAAATTTTCTGTAATTCCTTGTTTTCCTATTTGGCTATTTCCTATTGTTGGCATTTTTAATATCTTGTTTTTTAATTTTTATTTTTTTAGATTTTTTAACTTTCCAAGTCCCTTTTTTCATCCAAAATCTTTTTGAAATATCTTTTCCTGTGAAAACATCTATCATAACATCTTTTTTATTATCTCTCCAATCTTGACTATAACTTGCAACAACTGAACTGCTTAAGTAAATTTCTTTCTTAGAAGGTTTCAAATTTTCAATAACTCCGAAAGGGCTTCCTGGAGATGATGTATGAAGAATAACATTTTCTTTACCTTTAAATTCTTTCATAAGTTCATCATTACTTTTTTCATCTTTACCTAAAATAATTTTAGTTCCTGATTTTAGTTTAAATTCTCTAAATTTTGTTTTTTTACCTTTCATCTTGTTAAATAATTATTTACAATTTTTAAACTTTTTTTCTGATTTGGAAAAGTTATTTTTTTTATCGCTTCTTCAAACAAGAGCCATTTATAATCTGAATGTTCTGTTTTATCAAGTTTTACTTTCCCACATTTAATCTCAGCAGAATATAAATAAAAAAATTGTCCAATAAAATCTTTTCTATCAGGATATTTTTTCTTATATTTATATCTTCCAGAAAAATCAAATTTTTTTATTTTCAATGTTTTATTTCCTGTTTCTTCTAAAACTTCTCTTTTGACAGCAGATTTTTTTGACTCTGGGAAATCAATTCCACCTTTTGGAAATTCCCAACCTTTCCAATGAAGTCTTCTTTTTAAAATTAAATAATGAATTTT
>CAYMCN010000011.1:0-7249 GCA_964389155.1 Candidatus Woesearchaeota archaeon | reverse complement strand
TTTAATGAATTTCTTTTCATAACAGCATCTACTGCCTGACGCATTGCTTTTGCCCCTGATTCTGTTCCAGAACCATGTCCATGAACTCCACCCCCTGCTTGAACAACTAAATTTTTCCCAAGATGTTTAACTAAAAAAGGAATATGTCCTGGATGCAAACCACCAGAAGAAACACCTAAAACAGATTTTATTTTACCCCAATTTTGTTCTAATCTTAATTTTGTTTTTTTAACATTCTTTTTTTCAATATCTTCTTTTATTTCTTTTATTTCTTTTATTTTTCCTTCAAGTTTTCCAATTCCTGTTCCAATATGAAGAGTATCAACACCAATAAGTCTTGCAAAATCAGCAATAACAATCATATTTATTCCTTGATTTAAACTTCTGTCAAAAGCAGCATGCATTGCTCTATGTGCATGAATAGCTGTTTTAAAATTAGCTTCGCGAAGAGTTTGCAACGAAGCCCAGCCAGCAGTTAAAATATCAATCATTACATATTTACTTCCTTGTTGTTCAGCAAGTTGTGCTCTTTTCATCATTTCTTTTGTTTCTGCAGTAACATTAACAAGATAAGCTTTTTTCTCCCCTGTTTCTTTTTCAGCTTTGTCAGCCATATCCAAAGTTTTAGCAAGTCTTTTTTCAAATTCGTTAAATTTTTGCGAGGCTAAATTTTCATCATCTTTTACTATATCACAACCACCTATCCAAGATTCATATGCTGACTGTGCATGATGTTTCACATTCAACCCTAGTTTTGGTTTTATTATTGTTCCAACCAAAGGCCTCTTAGGAATTTTCATCATTTCTCTAATTCCTTTTATTCCATATTTTGGACCTTGAAAGTTTTTTAGAATTTTTTTTGGAAAAGAAACATCTTCTAAACGAATTGATTTTACTGCTTTCATTCCAAAAATATTTCCTGCAATACTAGAAAGAATATTTGGGACATTATCTGATTCAAATAATTCTTGAGGATAAGCAATTTTTATTAAATTTCCTTTAATGGAAAAAACCTTGGCTTTGAGTTTTTCAACATAATCTCTTTCAGAAATTTTTGTCCATGTTCCAACACTTGATTCCAAGGCAACTGTATTTGCAGCCTTTTTTATAGATATTTTATTAGGAGAAATTCTAAATAAACAAATCAAATCATTTCTCGGTTTATATTTTAAATCAATAAAATCAAATTCTTTCATTTTTCTTTCCTCGCTTTAATAATTAGAAACGACGGACGAAGATTTGTTCTATAATACATTTTTTTATTAATTTTTTTTGTTTTCTCTGAAGCTTTAGGTTCTAATATTCTTTCAATAACAAAACCAGAATCATTTAAAGAATTAATTATATTTTCTAAAGTATGGTGATACGAAACAAGGTTTATTTTCTTATGAAGTGTCCAAAGATATTTATTATTATGAAAATAAGGTTTCAAGAGACTACCTTTTATTCCTTTAACATTTAATTTTCCTGAAATTTCCATTATTGGGTGGTGCATGGAAAAGACAAAAAATCCTTTTTTCTTTAATATTCTTGAAACTTCTTTGAATAATGGTTTTAAATTTTTAAAGTAATGAACCATAAGACTACTACTCACCAAATTAAATTGTGAATTTTTAAAAGGACTCTTAGCTGCATTTCCAACATAAAATTTAATTTTTGGATTTTCTTTTTTTGCAATTTCTATTAAATTTCCTGAGATATCCAATCCTGTAACACTATTAGCATTCATAGAAAATATTTTTTTAGTGAAAATTCCAGAACCACACCCTAAATCTAAAACCGTTTTATTTTTAACAATATCTTTAAGAATTGAAGTCATTGCGGGTTTTTCTATAAATCTATGCCAAAAATTTGTTTTAGAATCCAATAGATTTTTATGATATTGCTCAGCAGCCTTGTCATAAGATTTTTTATTTTTTATTATATCTTTCATGTTTACCTCTTTTTTAAAATATAAGTTTTTTCTTTATCTTCAATAATGTAGCCAAGTTTATTAATCTTTTTTCTTAATTCATCAGATTTTTTCCATTCTTTTTCTTTCCTATATTTTTCTCTTTGATCTGCAATTTTTTTTATTTCTGCAGGAATTTTAATCTTTTCCTGTTTTAATAAATCTAAACCAAAGACTTCATCTATTTTTTTTATTGTTTCAAGTTTTCCTTCTGCTTTTTCATCACGAAGAATATTCCATAAAACTTGTAAGGCTCTTGGAATATTTAAATCATCATTAATTGCTTTTTCAAATTCTTTCAAATATTTTTTATTTATTTTTTTATCTTTTTTTGAATTTAAAGTTAATCCAAGAATATTATCTTTTAATCTTTGATATGAATTTCTAGCAGATTCTAGATTTTTTATGGTGAAATTTAAAGGTTTTTTATAATGAGTTGTCAAAGCCAAATATCTAAAATCTAATGGGGAAAAATTTTGTTTTTCTAATTCAGAAATTGTATATAAACCCCCTTTTGATTTTGAAATTTTTTCTCCCTTAAATAAAAGCCATCCTGCATGCATCCAATAATTAACAAATTTTTTCCCTGTTGCTGCTTCACTTTGAGCTATTTCATTTGTGTGATGTATTTGTATGTGATCTATTCCTCCTGTATGAATATCAAAATGTTTTCCTAAATATTTGATAGACATTGCAGAACATTCAATGTGCCAACCTGGAAATCCAACACCCCAAGGACTTTTCCATTCCTGTTGTCTTTCTCCAAGTTTTTCAGAAAATTTCCATAATACAAAATCTGTTGTATTTTTCTTTTCTCCAAGTGAGACTCTTTTTCCTGCTTTTAATTTCTTGACATTTAATTTTGTGAGCTTCCCATAATTTGGAAATTTTGAAGTATCAAAATAAATTCCATCAGAAGTTTTATATGTAAATCCTTTTTTTTCAAGTTTTTTAATTAAATCAATTTGTTCTTTTATGTTATCTGTTGCTTTTGTCCATAAATCTGGAGAAAGAATATTTAATTTTTTGAAATCATCTTTGAAAATTTTCAGATAATAATTTGAAATCTCTTGAGCTTTTTTTCCTTCTTTTTTTGCAGCTTTTTCAATTTTATCTTCACCTGTATCTGCATCACTTGTTAAATGTCCAACATCAGTTACATTAATTATTTGTTTTACCTTATAGTTATCATAAGATAGAACCCTTCTCAGAATATCTGAGAAAATATAAGTCCTTAAATTTCCAATGTGTTGATACCAATAAACAGTAGGACCACAAGAATAAATTCCTACTTCACTTTTTTTAATTGGCTTAAAAATCTCTTTTTTTCTTGTTAAAGTATTATAAAGTTTTAACATAATTAATTTAAGAAAAAGTATTTTTTAAATTCTTTTAGTAGATTAACTTGATTGAACTTCTAAATCAATACTTAGTGTACTACCATATTGCAATCTGTTTTTTTCAATATTAATTCCATATCTTATTGCACAAGGAGGAGCATTGTCTGGAATTAAGAATCTTACAAATTCAGGATCTGTCATAGAAGTTCCTGGAGGAATATTTAAACTTCCTGTACGTCCCAATTTAATCCAACTTTCTGCTTCCTCAATATTAATATTACAATTTTCTCTTATATTTGGATCATTTACAAAAACTTCATAAGTAAATTCCCCTTCTGTTGTTTCAATATTTCTTATTGAAAATGCAAATCCTAAATAATCATCATTCCCTTTTTGAATCATTACCTTTCTTGAAGCAGGATAAATTACAACTTTTCTTGAATCATCTTCAGAAAAAAGTTTAGTTATTTCGTTTTTAACAGATTGATCTATACTTTCTACATTTTCAATTGCACCACTAAAAATTGTTCTTACTAAAACTAATCCTAAAACTAAAACAGTCATTAAAAGAACAATTGTTACAACTGTTCCAATACTCATCTGCATTTGAGCTTTTCTTTTTAAAAAAATCATTTTATGCTAATTGATTTAATTGTTCTTGTACAAGAGGAATTATATATTTAATTAATACTATTAACCAAGCCATATTTGCTACAAATCCAATTACATTTAATATTAATCCTGATTTTCCTAATTTTGTTGGTTTTCTTTTTTGTTGAATAACACAAAATATGAATCCTAAAATAGAAATTGCAATTCCTAATAAGGGTGTAAAAATCACAAGAACAATACTTACAATTCCTAAAGTAAAACCAGAAATTCCTAATGCTTCACCGCTTTTTTTTGAATTACTTTTTTTCACCATTATATAAAAATAAACAAATCTTATTTATAAAAGTTTTGAATGATTTAAGCTAAATTAAAAAAATTTTTAATAGATAATTTACTTAAATATTAATGGAATTTTTTCAACAAATAATTTTAGGAATTATTCAGGGAATTGTTGAATGGATTCCAATAAGTTCAGAAGGATTTTTACTTTTTGTTACTTCAAATTTTTTTGGTGAAATTAATGTTAATTTATTTTTAAGACAAGCACTTTTTTTACATCTTGGAACTTTTTTTGCAGCTTTGATTTATTTTAGAAGAGATGTTAAAGAATTAATAAAAGGAGCTGCGAATTATAAGAAATCCGATCCTGAAACAAAAAGAACTTTGAAATTTTTACTTATTGCAACAATTATTTCTGGAATTTTTGGTTTAGCAATTTTAAATTTTATTGACTTAATTAAAATTACAGAAATTCCTTTGGCAAGTGTTTCAGTGAATCTTTTGATAGGTTCTCTTTTAATTATTACAGGGGTTTTACAATTAAAGGCAAGCTCTGCTGGTTTTAGAAGAGAATATCATTTGAATAATACTGATGGTATTTTTCTTGGTTTTATGCAAGGGTTAGCTGTTTTTCCAGGACTTTCAAGAAGTGGATTAACTATTTCTAGTTTTTTATTTAGAAATGTAGATGAGACAGTGGCATTAAGATTAAGTTTTATAATGAGTTTGCCAATTGTTTTGCTTGCAAATATAATGTTGAATTTTAGAGATTTTGTTTTTATTAAAAGTATGTTCTTTGGATTTATTTTGGCTTTTATTTTTGGTTTTTTGACTATTCATTTATTGATGGAATTTTCAAGAAAAGTTAAGTTTGGATATTTTGCAATCTTCTTCGGACTTTTAGCAATTTTAGCAGGCGTTGTTAGCATACTTTAACTTTTAGAAAATATATGGGAATGCAGGGAGTCGAACCCCGGACACCATGATCTTCAGTCATGTGCTCTCCCGCTGAGCTACATTCCCTTAAATTCATAAGAAATAATTATTTTTTAAATCTGTTGATTTATGTTATTAAAAAATGATAAGTTCTGGAAAAGTTTTTGAAGGCAAATCAAGAAATTGAGAACTTAATTTTTCTAATGCTGTTTCTTTAGGAATAACTTCTTGAGTTCTTCTATCTTCGAATATGTAAGAAGCACCCTTTGAATATTTAACTACTTCAGGCAATTCCCCTATTGATTGGATATCATGAATTAGATTACATATAAGCATCATTTAAATGTCTAAATTTTTGAATTCTTTTAACCATTTAATTTAATCAATATATTAATTTATAAATTTTTATGTAAAATATTATGTAAGTTAGGAATAGGCCACCTTCTGTGTTTCTTTGTTTCTTTTTCAAGACAAACAGAAACTGTTAACATTTGACTAAGCGGTTTTAAACCTTGCACCAGTTGAGATGTTCGTTTCATCAAATCTTGCATTTCAAAGTTCCACGCATGTTTCATAACTCAATGCAAGCTGTGGCGTTTCTGTAACAGAGCTGTGCCTCACAACACTTGTTTTTCAACAACAACTTATAATATGGTGGGCGGACCTTCCTCAGAACTAAATTTCGATATTTAACAAAATTTGCTTATTCAAAAGCTAAGTCCCGAAGTTAACTACCTAACTTACAAAAATTAGAGAAATTTGGAGTTTTTAAGATTTACTCTTTCTTTTCTTTCAGATAATTCAACGTTGTTTTCGCGTCTGAAACTTCAAAAGGATCTGTTGGGCAATTGTCTTCAAATCCAGATTCAATAAATATTTTTTCAATCACTCCATTGTTTACAACCATAGAATATCTCCAACTTCTATCTCCAAAACCTAAATCTTCTTTTTTTACAAGCATTCCCATTTTTCTTGTAAATTCTCCGTTTCCATCCGGAAGTAATTTGATTTTTTCAGCTCCTTGATGCTTTCCCCATTGATGCATTACAAAAGCATCATTAACAGATAAACAATAAACTTCATCTACTCCTTGTTCTTTAATTTCATTGTAGTATGTTTCATAACCTGGCAAATGTCTTGAAGAACAAGTTGGAGTAAAAGCACCTGGAAGTGCAAACACAACTACTCTTTTTCCTTTGAAAATTTCATCTGAAGAAACATCTTTCCATATGAAAGGATTTTCTCCTCCAATAGATTCATTTATTACCCTTGTCTTAAATACAACATTAGGAACTTTTTTACCTTCTATCATAATATTTTTTATTTTGAATATTTTAAATAATTTTTGATTCACTTTATAAATACAAATTCTTTTCCATTTTGCATGATAAAAGTATTAATTCATCATGCAGAAATAGGCTTGAAAAAAGGAAATTTTTCATTTTTTGAGAAAAAGCTAGTTGAAAATATAAAAAAATCAGCTGAAAAAAATAAGATAAAATTAAATGAAATTATAAGACAAGAAAAAAGAATTATTGCTGATTTTGATGCAAAACAAGAAAAAGTTTCAGAACTTTTAAAAAAAGTTTTTGGAATAAAAAATTTCTCTTTTGTTTATGAAGTTGAAAAAGATATTTCTAAACTTAAAAAAGAAGTTGAAAATATTCTTAAAAAATTCAAAATTAAAAAAATTGCTTTTGAAACAAAAAGAAGTGACAAAGCTTTTTCATTAAATTCTGTAGAAATTAATAAGGAATTTGGAGAAATTTCAAATAAACTTGGATTAAAAGTTGATTATAAAAATTTTGAAGAAAAAATATTTACAGAAGTAACATCAAAGAAAATTTTTGTTTACACAGAAAAAATTCCGGGGCTTGGAGGTTTACCTGTAGGCACTTCTGGAAGAGTTCTTGTTTTACTTTCAGGAGGAATTGATTCTCCTGTTGCTTCTTGGTTAATGATGAAAAGAGGTTGTAAAGTAGATTTTTTACATTTTCATACTTTTAAAAATAATAAACAAGGATTTGATTCAAAAATAAAAACTTTAGTTGAAAAATTAAATGAATATCAAAGAAAATCAAAATTATATTTAGTTCCTTATTCAACTTATGAAATTTTAACACAAGGAGAA
>CAYMCN010000010.1:0-9302 GCA_964389155.1 Candidatus Woesearchaeota archaeon | reverse complement strand
ATTATCAAATCAAAATCCTTAAAAACTTTTCTAACTATATTAAAGAATAAAGAGGTAGATATCCCAATGAAAAAACTAATTTTTATATTTATTTTGTTAATAATACCTATGGTAATGTCTCCTCTTACACTTTCTAATTTAGATAATTTTACTAAATCACTTTGTTGCAACAAACCAATAATTAAGAAGAAATAATTTTTTTAACTTAAATAACACCCTTTAAGGTAACAATGCAGGGTCAAAAGCAATTTTTAGAAAAAGTGGCCCCGGAGGGATTTGAACCCACGACACCATGGTTAAAAGCCATGTGCTCTGCCAAGCTGAGCTACGGAGCCATTTTTGTTTTGGATTCGTAGCGAACTAATCAGTTTAAATGAATTCAAACCGGAAAGTGCGCGAGAAAACTTCGTGTTCTCGCTGAGCTACGGAGCCATTATAATTACTATAAGAATTATTTTATAAACTTTTCACTATGTGAATTTGTCCAGTTTTTTTTCAAAATCTTCTGAAGACATTGCACCTATAAACTGCTCAATTTGTTTCCCCTTTTTGAATAAAATAAAATTAGGTAAAGAAACAATGTCAAATTTCTGTGCAAGTTCTTGATTCTCCTCTATATTCACTTTTCCAAATTTTATTTTTCCTTTAAATTTTTCAGATAATTCATCGATTACAGGAACCATCATTAAACAAGGCATGCACCAATCTGCTGCAAAATCAATTAAAACTAAATCTTTTTTTATGAAATCATCAAATTCACTTTTAGATATTTCAGGAACCTTATCATTATTTGACATAACTTAGAAGATTAGTTTTTTATTTATAAAAGTTTCTTTAAAATTTTAGATATATAATAAATAACACATTTCTTTAAAAAATAATGTTATATTTTTCTTTTATGAAAATTCAGTTAATTGGTTCTACAAATAACATGGTTAAATTAAAATATATGGAATCTTTTTCAAGAGCTTGTGCAAGAGTTTGTTATTCTGGTAAAAGCTTTAAAGAAATAGTGGAAGAAGAAGCAACTCCTAACCTTTTGAAGGATTTAAAACAAAGAGGTCATCATAGTGTTTTTGAACACACTACATTAAATTTTGAGTTTGAAGGATTGCCAAAAATTATGGCTATGATTTTTAATAATGAGAAAGACTATGCAACTTCTGAAAAATCAGCTAGATATACTGTAATGAAATATATGAAACTAGAACAAAAAGAACTATATGATAAATGGATGGAATTGCTTGTTTCTGAGATAGACAAAGTTTATCCTACAATAAGTGATAGTGATAAAAGAAATACAGCTATTGGAAAACTTGCTCAGGAAAATGCACGTTATATGACTTCTGTGTTTACGCCGACAAAAATGGTTCATACTTTAAAATTAAGGCAACTCAACCATCTTATTCATGAATTTGAAAATTTTGTAAAAAATCATAAAGATGGAAAAGATGAATTAAAGAAAAGATTAGTTCCTTATATGGATGAATTTTTAAAGCAAGTTGAAAAATTTAAAGTAGATAAATTAAGAAATCAAACTGACAGACATCTTTCTCTATTTGGAGAAGATAAAAAAACAGATCCTCATTTTAGAGACACATACTCTGTAACATATCCTCTAAGTTTTGCAGGATTAGCTCAGGCACATAGACACAGAACAATTAATTATCAAATTATTGGAGGTACAGAATTAGGAAGTCCTTTAGGATTTTTTGTTCCTAAAATAGTTCCTAAAGATTTAAGAGCAGAATGGATTGCTGATCTTAATAAAGTTGCAGAAGATGACTTCCCTCAAGCACAATTATTAAAAGTTTATGAAAGAGGAACTGTGGAAGATTTTCGTTCTAAGATGATCCTAAGAGTATGTGGGCATGCCCAGTATGAAATAATGGAAAATACACTAGGAATTGCTCGAGAGTATGCAGAACATAATGAGAGTGTTAAAAGACAACTCGATGAACAATGTGCTCAAGCTTTTAGTGGAAAAAATCCATGTGTGTGGTGTCCAAGAGATTCTCTTGAAGGAAGAATTGTTTAAAAAATGACAGAAAGAGGTAAATTTATTGTTTTTGAAGGGGGAGAAGGATCTGGAAAATCCACACAGGCAAGATTATTACAGGGTTATTTTAAAGAATCGGGCATTTCTTCAACTCAAATAAGAGAACCTGGAGGTTCTCCTACAGCAGAGAAAATAAGAGAGATAATAATAAATCCTGAAATTGAAAGGCTTCCTGAAACTGAATTTTTATTATTTTCAGCAGCAAGAGTAGAATTGTTTAAGAGGGTAGTAATTCCCAATTTAGAATTAGGAATACATGTTCTTTCAGATAGAAATTATCTTTCTTCAATAGTATACCAAGGATATGTTAAAGGTGTTCCTCTGGAGTTAATAGATTATATTAACAGAGTTTTAACAGAGGGTAATAAACCTGATTTAACTTTTATATTTGATGTTCCTGTAGAAGAAGGTTTGGCATCGAAAGTAGGAGCAGAAAGAAATAGATTTGAAGATGAAGGACCGGAATTTCATGAGAGAGTAAGAAGAGGATATTTAGAAATGGTAGGGAAAACAGAAAATTGTGTTTTAATTGAAAGAGGTAATAGAAATGCAGAAGAGATATATGAAGAAGTTAAAGGGCATGTAAGAGAAAGGTTAAGCATAGGTTAATTTAAATTAAAATAGATACTAAATAATACATTTCTTTAAAAAAATAGTTAAAATAATTCTTATATGAAAGGAAATGTTTACCCTGATAAATCA
Organism: Candidatus Woesearchaeota archaeon; assembly: GCA_964389155.1. Classification (GTDB taxonomy): domain Archaea; phylum Nanobdellota; class Nanobdellia; order Pacearchaeales; family GW2011-AR1; genus CAYFFD01. The sequence continues at coordinate 6,541 of CAYMCN010000010.1, read as the reverse complement.
ATTTCTGGTTTTATAGAAAAAGGAGTTATAACTTCAGATACTGAAATATGTAAAGATCAAATACAACCTTCATCATTAGACCTTAGAAGTGGTTTTGGTAAAAAGATATGGCATATGCCTTATTCATCAATTCCACAGGGAGATTTAATTAGGTTTTTAGATGCTGAATCAACACATAATTTTCAATTAACAGAAAAGAGATTTCTTCATAAAAGAGGGGTTTATATAGTAGAGTTAGAAGAAGGACTTGCACTTCCAGAAGGAGTTTCAGCTAGATCTAATCCAAAAAGTACTACAGGAAGACTAGATATACATACAAGACTACTAACTGAAGAGGGGCAAGTTTTTGATAATGTTAGAGAAAGTTATAAAGGAAAATTATTTTTAGAAGTTGTTTCAAATTCTTTTGATTTATTTCTTCCTCCTGGTTTTTCTTTTAACCAAATAAGATTTTTTCATGGATTTCCTCAATCACTTAATCAAGGAATGTTAGAATATCTTGCTCGCTCAGAAGATTTACTTGTTAATTCAAAAGGTAGAGCAATACCTTTTGAAGAATTTATACAAAATGGAGCTGTTTCTTTAAAGCTTGATTTAGATCCAAAAGATCCAGGATATATAGTAAGAGAAGATGCTCCCCCCTTGGATTTATCTTCTAATAAAAACTCACTTCCTTTTTCACAATATTTTCAAAAAGTAAATTTAATTCCCAATAAAGGATTAGTTATAGGATCAGATTTATTTTATTTATTAAAGTCAGGAGATGGTATTCAAATACCTAGAGATCATTGTGCAGAGATGTTAGATATTTCTACAGATTTAGGGGAATTTAGAGCTCATTATGCTGGTTTTTTTGATCCTATGTTTAGAGCTACTGCAGTAATGGAAGTAAGAAATAGTGGACCTCCTTTTTTACTTAAAAATGGGCAAATAATTTCTTCTCTTAATTTTTTTGCTTTAACAGAACCTCCATTAAAAAGTTATGGTAAAAGTAGATCTAGTTATCAAGGACAAAGAGGAGTTAAACCTGCAAAATTTTTTAATATAAATAAATAATTACATACTTCCCATAATTGTAAATGATAATTTATACAAAAACCAAGCTGCTATAAAATAATAGATAAATGTAGTCACTCCAAAAATCATTAAGATAATATAAAAAGCAACTACTAAATCAATTTTACTCATAACATTTTCAAAAAATACAAATCCTTTTACAGTTAAATATCCTGCTGATATTAATAAAAGAATCGTTGCCCCAGAAATTATATCAAAATGTGTTAAAGTCATGACAGAAAAAACAAAAATATCCATGAACATAAAAATCCAAATTAACATTTAAAACTCAATACCTTCTCTTGCCAAAACACCTTTATCGTAAGGGTGTTTTATTTTTTTTATCTCAGAAACATAATCTGCTTTTTCAATTATTGAATCAGGAATATTTCTTCCAGTTAAAATCAATTCTGTATTCTTAGGTTTGTTTTCCATAAGTTCTAAAATAGTTTTTTCAGAAATAATTTTCCATTTAATTCCAGGACCTATTTCATCAATTAAAACAACATCATACTCTCCAATATCTTTAATAGATTCTTTCCAAAATTCTAAAAATTCTTTTTTTAAACTTTCAAGTTCATCTTCATTATAATCTTTAAAAAAAGGATGTAATGGTTTAAATTGTAAATATTTAAATGCAGAATTTTCAAAGAAGAATTGTTCCCCTGTATTTCTTTTGAATAATTGAATTATTTTTACATTTAATCCTCTTCCCAAAGATCTTAATAATAATCCCATTCCAGCAGAAGTTTTTCCTTTTCCTTCTCCTGTATAAATATGAATTAAGCCAAGCTTTTCTTTTTCCATTTTAACTACATTTAGAATAACCACAATCAAAACAAGTTGGTTCACTGCAACCTGAAACCATTCCAACATTTGCACTAAAACATTTAGGACAATGAAGTTTTGCATCATTTTCTGGCTCTTTATTATTTATTTCTTGATTAAAAGTTTTTACCTTCCCTATTTTTATTAGGTGTTTTCTTAATGCTATTGACATTGCATGAGGCACTGAGTCAGTTCTATTTTTACCAAATCCATATGGTTTTTCTGATTTAATCGAATTTAAATGTTTAATTATTCTTGAAGGATCTCCTCCTAATTTGAAATATTTTGATAAAATAATTGCAAGAGCTGTTGTCATTCCAGAAATTTCAGTTCCTGTCGGAGAAAGATTTGCAAAGACTTTTGTTATACCTTCTTCATCATAATTTATATGTAAATGAACAGGTCCATGACCTGTTTGAATTAAATGATAATCTGATAATTCTTCTAAATCTTTCTTTTTAGTTTTTTGTTCTTCTTTTTTATCTTTTTCATTTATATTTAGTATTTGGAGTTTTTTTGAACCATCTCTGTAAACAGTGACTCCTTTAGCATTATTTTCATAAGCAAGTAAGTAAACTTCTTCAACATCTTTTTCAGTTGCCTCATTTTTTAAATTCACGGTTTTTGAAACAGCATTGTCAACATATTTTTGAAAAGCACATTGCATTAAAACATGTTCTTTTGGTTTTAAGTCATGAGAAGTTAAAAATAATTTTTGGATATGTTCTGGTATTTCTTCTATTCCTACAAGAGATTTATGATTATCATTTATTTTTTTGTATAAATCTTCTTTCTTTAAATTGAAATAATTGTTTTGTTCTGCAATTTTTTCAAACAAAGGATTTATCTCAAAAAAAGTATCTTTTTCAGCTGGTTTTTCTCCTTTTTTTAATGCATCAATTCCTGCTGCATTATATCTTACATAAACTATTGCAAAAAAAGGTTCTATGCCTGCTCCTTGCAAGCCAGCTGTTATTCCAATTGTTCCTGTTGGAGCTATTGTTGTTCTAGCTGAATGCCTTGGGAAAAATTCTTGACCTCTAAAGTATTTGTTTTCTTTGTCGTAAATAGAACTTTTCCATGCAGGAAAAACACCTCTTTTTTCAGCCATTTCTTCAGAAGCATTTAAACAAGAAATGTTAATGAATTCCATCACTTCTTCAGCTTTTTTAAGAGCTTCTTGAGAATTATAAGGAATTTTAAGCATAACTAAAGACTCTGCCCAACCCATAATACCTAAACCTATTCTTCTTGATTTTTTAGCCATTTCTTCAATTTCTTGAATTGGATAATTATTCACATCAATAACATTATCTAAGAAATGTGTACAAGTGTAAACACATTCTTTTAATTTTTCATAATCAAAATTACTTCCATCTTCTTTTACAAATTTTAATAAATTAATTGAACCCAAATTACAAGGTTCATAAGGTAAGAGTGGTTGCTCACCACATGGATTTGTAGATTCTATTTCCCCTAAATGAGGTGTTGCATTACTTCCTGTATTATTTATTCTATCAATAATTATTATTCCAGGGTCTCCTGTTTCCCAAGCACCTTTGATTAATTTATTCCAAACTTCTTTAGCATTTAATTTTCCTGTAACTTCTTTATTTTTAGGATTAATTAATTCATATTCTTCGTTATTTTTAACAGCTTGCATAAATTTATCATCAATTGTTACAGAGATGTTAAAATTCTCCATTGCACCTTGAGTTTTTTTCATATCAATAAAGCTAAGAATATCTGGATGATTATAATGAAGAATTCCCATATTAGCCCCACGTCTTGTTCCACCTTGTTTAACAACATCTGTTGATTTGTCAAATATTTGCATAAAAGATATTGGTCCTGATGATACTCCTTGAGTTGTACTAACTATATCTTTTGAAGGTCTTAATCTTGAAAATGAAAATCCTGTTCCCCCACCACTTTTATGAATCAAAGCCATATTTTTTACAGAAGTATAAATTCCATCTATTGAATCTTCTACTGGAAGAACATAACATGCACTTAATTGTTGCAAGTCTCTTCCTGCATTCATTAATGTCGGAGAGTTTGGAAGAAATTTTAAACTTGAAAGAAGTTCATAAAATTTATCTTCAGTTTCAGAGATAATTTCTGGATTTCTTGTGTTAATTTCTTCTAAATTTTTTAAAAATTTTTTAAAATTAATACCCATTGATTTGTAATCATCAATTCCATTGTGAAGAAGAAACATTTTTGATATTTTGTTTTTTGATTCATATTCTACTTTTTTATAATTAATTCCATAAAAAATTTCTTCTTCAGATGTTTTATTAGAATGTAATATATCTGCAAGAGCAATATTATGACATGCACCTCTTAACCAACTTTCAACTGTTGGTGAATCTCTTAAGTATTTATCTTTAATTACTTTAAGTTGATTTATTGTTAAATTCAATTTTGTGAGTTGTTTTAATTCTTCAATCATAGTTCTTTTATTTCCTTTTTAAAATCCTTAATATCTTGAAAGTTTCTATAAACAGATGAAAATCTTATATACGCAACATTATCAAGTTTTTTTATTTTTTTCATAATTATTTCACCAATAATAGAACTTTGAATTTCTTTCTTCCCTTTTTTCCTTAATTGTTCTTCAATTTCGTTTATCATTTTTTCAATTTTTTCTTTTGAAATAGGGCGTTTTTCAAAGGCTTTTTCAATCCCTTTTTCTAGTTTCTCTTTAGAGAATTTTTCCTTGTTTTTATCCTTTTTTATGATGTAAAAGTCATGTTTAGTTATGTTCTCGTAAGTTGTAAATCTCTTTTTACATTTCAAACACTCTCTTCTTCGTCTTATTCCTTGTGGAGATTCTCTTTTATCTGTTACTTTTGATGTTTTATTTGAACAATATTGACATTTCATTATATCTTTAAAAAAGGTTAAGATACAAGATGTTGTATGTTATTAGTAATTCATTACAATAAATTGTATTTCCAAAGAATTAGAGTATATTTATTATTTAAATGTTTATAACTATTTTTTAGTAAATTCACTATTATCTTCTAATTTGATTGCATAGTCTCTAAGCAATTCAACTGCAACTTCTCCTTCTGAAGTTGGATTTACATCATCAAGATTTATTCCTCCAGCTCCTGGATTGCATTCTCCATTTCCACCCATATATTTTTCAACATACTCTCCCTCTATTTCAAAAAGTGCACAGGGCTCATAATCTCTTTGATCCATTATTCCAAAAACCTCAACTGTCCTTTTATCTTTAAATCTAACATATAATGATTCAAATTTATTTGATCTTACAGAACCCATTAAATGAAGATGTTGACTTCCCCTATCATGAATGTTTGCGAATCTTGCCCTATGTGCAATTTCACTCAATGATACTCCACTCATAAACTTAAACTCATTTAAAACTTTATAAAAATTTATGTGTTAATATAATCATTTTCCCACCTTAACATCATATAACTTTACACTAAAAGCCTTGAAGTTTTTCTTAAGAAGTCATATAACCTGCGGGTCTTACATTAATCTTAACAACACTAAAAACATATCTTCCATTTTGATCACTCACAGGTTCTATTTTTACATAACCTAATCTTCTTGCTAAATCAAAATTTCCATGCATATCTAAAGGAGTTGTTTCAAGAATAAAAGGTTGTCCATCATAAACTAAATTTTTAATCTTTTCATTATATAACTTCACAGAGTTTACTATATTCTATTTCTTGAGGAGTAGAACTACGAGCGGTTATCTTACTCATAATAATTTTATTATATTCAAGTTTATATATTTTTTTAAATTAATCTTAATTTTGTGATATCTCATCTTATTTCCTAATTTTAACATCATATATTTTCCGAGCTTCATCTATAACTTTTTTTAGAATATTTTCTTGAAGCTTTGTCTTTGTTTTTAACTTCTGTAAATCATAATCTAATAAATTTTTTACAAGTATAATTCCTGAATTAGAAAGTTTATGTTTAACAGATTTATCAACTGATTTAAGAATAGTTATAGGATATAATTTTTTATTTTGTATTAGTTTTTGAAGACTTTCTCCTTTAGGATATTGCCAGCTTGTAATTTTCATATTAACAGCTTTAGCATAAGAAACTGCTTTTCGTGAAAGTCTTGTATTTGTTGCAAGCCAAGGGGAATCAAAACTTTTTTTCAAGTCTAAAAATCTAGCGTAAGTATATAGTGCAACTTTTAAATTTGTATAAATTCCAACAGAATTATGAAATTTGCATTCAACCATGTAGGTGGAATCTTTTTTAGCAATCACATCAACTTCTTGACTTATGGCTTTGCCTCTAACCATTTTTCCAACTTGTGTTTGATAGCCATAATTTTTTAATATTTCTGCAAAAAATCTTTCAAAAGGGAATCCTGTAGGTCCTAATTCCATAATAGCTCTTTTCAAATCATATAAGGCACCAACTTCTGGCTTTTTATTTTTTAATAAATCTAAAGCTGTATCTAAAATTACTCTTGTTTTTATTCCATCATAAACTTTTGCTTCAACTTTTTTTACAATTTCTCCAGCAAGTTTTTTTGACGCCCCTGCCCTTAAAAGAGTGCCTAATACTTTTTTAGATTTAAATTCCTCTTTTTCACCTGAAGCTTTTATTACATACATTTTTTTATTAAGAAAAAGATATTTTTAAA